>CAYNYN010000334.1:0-4159 GCA_964401445.1 uncultured Saprospiraceae bacterium
CCCAACGGCTGTACCGCCACGGCCACGCTCGAGGTGGGGGCCGACTTCGCCGCGCCCGACCTTTTGGCGCAAGCCGACACCATCACCTGCCTGCAGCCGCAGGCCAGCCTTTCGGCAAACAGCACCACCCCGGGCGTCACCTTCGCCTGGTCGGGGCCCGGCGGCTTCACCTCCGACCAGGCCACGACGAGCACCGATCAGCCCGGCACCTACACCGTAACGGCTACCGCACCCAATGGCTGCACCGCTACCCAAACCGTGGTGGTGACGGCCGACACGGAAGCACCCGTGCTGACGGGCACGGGCGCCACCATCACCTGCCTCGAGCCGCAGCCCCAGCTGATGGTGCTGGCCGAGCCGGGCGATGTGGACATCAGCTGGGCGGGGCCGGGCGGCTTCATGGCCAGCGGCGGCGTGATCAGCGTGGCGGTGGCGGGCACCTACACCGCTACGGCCACCGCAGCCAACGGATGCAGCGCCTCGCTCGCCCTCGAGGTGACCGACCTGTCGACTCCGCCGGTCGTCACCATCGCGCCGCCCGAACCGCTCACCTGCCTCGAGCCCGAGACCACGCTCGAGGCCACGATCGCTCCCAGCGGCGCCTACGAGCTGCAGTGGTCCACTGCCGATGGCCTCATTCTGACAGGCGACCAAGCGCCTGCGGTCGTGGTGGCGGCTGCAGGCACCTACACCCTGCTCGTGACCGAGCCGCTGAGTGGCTGTACGGCGACGGCCGCGGTGCAGGTATCGGCCCTGACCGAGGGCCCGTCGATGCGCTCGTGCAGGTGGATCAGCCCGACTGCGTCTCGGCGCAGGGCGCCATCCGCATCGCATCTGTGGAGGGGGGCATGTCGCCCTATACCTACCAGCTCGATGGGGGCTTGCCGCGCACCACGCCCTCCTTCGACTCGTTGCCGCCGGGCACCCACGTGCTCGCCATCGCCGATGCGTATGGCTGTGTGTGGAGTACGTCGATCACGCTGCAGGAGCCGCTCGTGCTGACGGCGGCGCTCGAGAGCAGTTTGCCGCAAGGCGAAACCGCTGCGCCCGGCGAGCCGGTCACCTTCAACCTGATCGTCAACCGCCTGCCCGGCGCGCTCAGCCTCACCGACTGGCAACCGGTCGCGCTGGCGCTCTGCCCCGACCTGGTGTGCCTGCAGGCCGAGCTGATCGCCGATACCAGCACGCTCATCCGCGTGGAGGTGGTCGATACGGCCGGATGCGTGGCCGTGGCCGAACGGGCGCTGATCGTGCGCTTCGACCGCGACCTTTATGCACCCAACGTGTTCAGCCCCAATGACGACGGCTTCAACGACCGCTTCACCATCTACGGCGCGCAGGCCGTGCGCATCCAGCGGCTGACGGTGTACGACCGCTGGGGCGAGCCCGTGTTCGTCGGGCAGGACCTCAGCCCGGGCAACTGGCAGGAAGGCTGGGATGGCACCACGCGCGGCCACCCCGTGCCGCAGGGCGTGTACGTGTTCCATGCCGAGGTGGAGCTGACCGATGGCAGCGTGGTGTCGGTGCGGGGCGATGTGACGCTGGTGCGGTAGGAGCTACAGCCAGCCCTTTTTGCGGAAGTAGCGGAGCATGAAAAAGGCAATGATGGCCATGACGGTGAGCACCGCGAAATAGCCATACCGCCATTCCAGCTCGGGCATGTAGCGGAAGTTCATGCCGTACACCCCTGCAATGAACGTCAGCGGGATGAAGAGCGCCGAAAAGATCGTGAGGATCTGCACCGTGCGGTTCATCTGCAGGTTCAGCTCGGCAGCGTACAGGTCGTACAGGCTGTTGGCCACCTCTTGCGACAGCTCTATGTGATCCATGATGTGGGTCAGGTGGTCGTGCAGGTCGCGCAGGAAAGGATCCAGTTTTTTGGGCACGAGCGGGTGCTCCGAGCGCCGCAGGTTGGCTACTGCCTCACGCGTAGGCCCTGCAATCCTGCGCACGTCGAGCAGCAGGCATTTCATCTGGTAGATCTCCTTCTTTTTGGCATCGAGCGAAAGGCTATTGATGATCTCGCCTTCGATCTGTTCGATGCCGTCTTTCAGTTGCTCCAGCACCAGAAAATAATGATCCACGATACAGTCCATGATGGCGTAGGCCAGATAGGCCGGCCCTGCCTTGCGGATGCGGCTGTGCTCCACCTGCAACCGCTGGCGAATGATGGCGAGCAGGTCGGTGAGACCTTCCTGGAAGCTCAGCACGTGTTGCTGTGTGACGAAAAGAGCCACCTGCTCCTTTTCCAGCGTCCTCGTCTCTTTAGAGAATGAGAGGGCCTGCATCACGATGAAGATACCCGTGGCATCGGTCTCCACTTTGGGCCGCTGTTCGACGTGCAGCACGTCTTCTATCCACAGGCTGTGCATGCCGAAGCGACTGCCCAGCTCCTTGACGAGCGCTGGTTCGTGCAGCCCCCGCAGATCGTACCACCAGATGTCGCCTTCGGCCTGTGGCTCGGCAGGTGGCAGCTCGCCTTCCCATCGGTCTTCCGCGAGCTGCTCGGGATTGTATCGAATGCGAAGGAGGACGGGCCTTTCCACCCGTCGTTGACCCGTGAACACAGGACTCCCCGGTGGCAGACCTGCCTTGTGTCTGTGATGGCCCATAAGGTGCGTTCATTTTCAGTTATGTACGAGCAAAGATGGATTTCCATGCATGAGATGACATCAAATTTTTTCCCCTTCGACCGAACATCGGCTTTTTCTGTTGCGTTAGAGGGGCAGAGTCTTTTGGGAAAAACGACCAAATCTCTATGAAAACCATGAACGTGTCCATGATACCTCTCTCGAATCATAAAAACTGCTTTTTGGCGGATGTAATCTATCCCCCACCCGGTTCCATGCGCCGTTGATTCTTTCCCTTTTACAAGTCTGTCACGAGCATCTCCTGTCTTTTCACCTGAAAGACAACGGGTACCTCTGCATTCATTGATTCAATTTGATTGTTAACCACAAAAAAAGCATTCCCATGAAAGCACTCATGAAAATTGCTGCCGGAAGCATGCTGGCGTTGAGCACGATCCTGTTGTTCACGCAATGTAAGAAAGACGATACCCAACCGAAGGGTCAGGTACAGATGGAAGTAACCGATGCGCCCATCGACGATGCCCAGGTGAAGGGTGCCTTCGTCACCATCGCCGAGGTACAGGTCGATGGCAAGGTCTGGAATGGCTTCAGTGGCAAGCAAACCATCGACCTGCTGGCCTATCAGAATGGCAACGTGAAGAGCCTTGGCCTGGGTGAGCTGGAGGCAGGCACCTACAGCAATATCACCTTCGTGTTGGACCTGGCCAGCGACGCCAACGGCAACCAGCCGGGCTGCTACGTGCTGACCACCGACAACGTGAAGCATGACCTGAACACGACGGGTCAGTCGAAAGCCACGGTGACCTTCGATGCCGAAGATTTCGAGGTGAAAGGCGACGAGACTACCACCATCGTCGTCGATTTCGACCTGCGCAAATCCATCGCACACCAGGATACCACGACCAGCCAGAGCAAGTATGGTTTCGTGACCAGCTCGGAGCTGTCGGCAGCCCTGCGCGGCGTGGTGAAAGCACATGCCGGCACCGTGAAGGGCAAGTGCAACAACAGCAGCCAGTATGCCGACAAGGTGGTGGTATATGCCTACAAGAAAGGTACCTACAACAAGTCTGCCGAGGTGGCAGGCCAGGGTGCCAGCAAAGTGCAGTTTGCCAATGCCGTCACCAGCGCCACTGTGGACGCCAACGGCAACTTCACGCTCAGCTACCTGCCTGAAGGCGACTATGAGCTGGTCTTTGCCGGCTACAAGGACGAAGACGGCGACGGCTCGTATGAGCTGAAAGGCTTCCTCGATCTCAGCATCCTCGGCGGTCTCAACCTGGGTGCCATCACCGTCAATGCCAACGCATCGGTGACCATCGAGGTGATCGCCATGGGCCTGCTGCCCCTGTAATGGATCAGATACAGCCTGACCTTGTCCAATAAAAGGTCTTTTTGGGGGACGCATTCATTGCGTCCCCCTTCTTTTTTCCTTGCCGCCATGCTACGGGGAAGGCGGTGGCGTGGTCAGGATTGCTCTTCTGCGGCAATTTCTACTTTCAATCCGGCCACCTCACCCATCTCGCGGGCCTGCTCCAGCGGCACGTCGGCCACGAGCGCTTTGAGGCGCA
>CAYNYN010000335.1:0-4138 GCA_964401445.1 uncultured Saprospiraceae bacterium
TTTCCTTACGAAGTGGTTTGGGAAAATAGGCTTAGCAATCACGCAGTTGGGTTGCGGTTTTTTCTACCACAGAGTTTCACAGAGTGCACGCAGAGAGCCACAGAATCGGGTGAAATCGGGTGAATCGGTTAAGCGGCGTCTCGCGCAAAGACGCCACGGCCCGCAACGCTTTTTTATCTCAACATCGAGCGGCAGCGGGTCTCAACCGTCGAATCCTCGAATCTTCAAAATTCACGTGGGCTATTTCTTCTTTCGCTTCGTTGCCGGTTTCCGTTTTGCGGCCTTGCGCGTGGTCTTTTTCAGCGGCTTTTCGAGCTCGAAGATGCACACGCCAAAGGGCGGCAGCGTGACGCTGATGGAGTACTCGCGGCCGTGCCACTCTTTCTTCTCGGCTTCGAGCGGCCCTTCGTTGCGCAGGCCGCTGCCACCGAAGCGCTGCTCGTCGGTGTTGAAGATCTCGCGCCAGGTGCCCCCTGCCGGCAGGCCGATGCGGTAGTGCTCGCGCACCACGGGCGTGAAGTGACAGGCCACCACGAGGGGCGGCACCGACGGGTCTTTGGCGCGCCGCACGTAGGTGAGCACGCTGTGGTCGGCATCGCCGTAGTCGATCCATTCGAAGCCTTCGGGCTCGAACTGGCGTTCGTGCAGGGCCTTGTGGTTGCGGTACAGGCGGTTCAGCTCGGCCACCACGGCCTGCACGCCCTTGTGGTGGTCGTACTGCAGCAGGTCCCAGCGCACGCTGGCCTTGAAGTCCCATTCCGATGTCTGCGCGATCTCGTCGCCCATGAACAGCAGCTTGGTGCCCGGATGGGTGAACATGTACCCGTACAGCAGCCGCATCTGCGCGAACTTGTCTTCCAGCGTGCCCGGCATGCGATCCATCAGCGAGCCCTTGCCGTGGACCACCTCGTCGTGCGACAGCGGCAGCATGAAGTTTTCTGAAAAGGCATATACCAGGCTGAAGGTGATCTGGTGGTGATGGTGCTTGCGGAAGAGCGGATCGAGCTTGAAGTAGTTGAGCGTGTCGTGCATCCAGCCCATCATCCACTTCTGTCCGAAGCCCAGGCCACCCGTCCAGGTGGGGCGCGACACGCCCGGCCAGGCCGTGCTCTCCTCGGCGATGGTCATGGCGTCGGGAAACTCGCGATAGACCACTTCGTTGAACTCGCGCAGGAAGCTGATGGCCTCCAGGTTCTCCTTGCCGCCGTACTGGTTGGGCACCCACTCGCCCTCGTTGCGGCTGTAGTCGAGGTAGAGCATCGAGGCCACGGCATCGACGCGCAGGCCGTCGGCATGATAGACGTCGAGCCAGAACAGCGCATTGCTGATGAGGAAGGCGCGCACCTCGTAGCGGCCGTAGTTGAAGATGTAGCTCTTCCAGTCGGGATGGAAGCCCTTGCGCGGGTCGGCATGCTCGTACAGGTGCGTGCCGTCGAACTCGGCCAGACCATGGGCGTCGGCGGGGAAGTGGGAGGGCACCCAGTCGAGGATGACGCCGATGCCGGCCTGGTGCAGCCGATCGACGAGGTACATGAAGTCTTGCGGCGTGCCGAAGCGGCTGGTGGGGGCGAAGTAGCCGGTGATCTGGTAGCCCCACGACGGCTCGTAGGGGTGCTCCATCACGGGCATGAACTCGACGTGGGTGAATCCCATGCGCGTCACGTAGTCCACCAGCTCGTCGGCCAGCTCGCGCCAGCTGAGCTGCGTGCCGTCGGCCTTGCGTTTCCACGAGCCCGGATGCACCTCGTACACCGACCAGGGCGTGCGGTGCTGCACCTTTTGGCTGCGCGCCTCGAGCCAGTCGGCATCGCGCCACGCGTGTCCGCTCAGGTCCCACACGATGGATGCCGTCTGTGGCGGCGTCTCCCAGCGGAAGGCGAAGGGGTCGCCCTTCATCAGTATGCGGCCGTCGCGCGCCGTGATGCGGTACTTGTACAGGTCGCCCTGCTGCACGCCCGGCACGAAGCCCTCCCAGATGCCCGAGCCGTCGAGGCGGGCAAAGAGCGGATGGGCCTTGCCGTCCCAGCCGTTGAACGAACCGGTCACCGCGACGTGTGCGGCGTCGGGGGCCCACACGGCGAAGTAGGTGCCTTGCACCCCGTCGACCTCTTCGAGGTGGCTGCCCAGCTTCTCCCAGAGGCGGTAGTGCTTGCCCTGTCGGAAGAGGTAGATGTCGAAGTCGGTGAATCGACTGTAGGGAAGGGTCTGGCTCATGCGTTTGTCGGGTTTTGCTCGATGCTGCCCAAGATAGGGAGAAAAAATGCCGGCCCGACCGTGGCCGAACCGGCATTTTGCGCGAAAAAACGCGTGTGTGTGCTTAGTTCAGGCACACGACCACCGAGTTCTCCACACCGAAGGGCGTGGGTACGTACTTGTCGGCCTCGGCGTCGTTCTCCCACACGCGGCCATCGATCAGGTAGCGGAATTCGTACTCCTTACCCGTCTCCAGATCGATGGTGGCCTTGAAGTCGCCGCTCTTCAGCTTCTTCATCTTTACGGCCTTCTCTACGTCCCAGTCGTTGAACGAGCCCAGAATGTACACTTCGTTGGCTTCAGGAGCGGCTTCCTTCGGCAGTACGAAGGTCGTCTTGCATACGGGCTTCGACTTGAGGAACTGTTTTTTGATCATGGTGCAAATGGTTGTGAGGTTTTTGAATGGTCGGTTTCGTTTGCGGCTGCAAAAATAGCAGCCGTTTCCGGATCATACAATTGATTGTCAGGGCAAAAGGTTTGTTCGTTCCCTGTGGGCGCGCTTTCCTTTCGTCGTTGGCGGCGAATATTGGTGTTTGTTTTACACAAAGGTGGGCTTTGCCAAATTTTCGGGTAAATGTTTTTTGCCGTTCGAAAACGGTTTTCAAGTCGAAATCAGGCGATTGGGAAGTGGTTGAGGGCAGAGCGTGACGACCCCGCTATGTGGAGCCTGTTCCGCCTTGTCAGAAAAGCGATCTTTTTTTACACAGAGTTTCACAGAGTGCACACAGAGGGCCACAGAGTTTGGTCGAATCGGTACTACCTCTCCCTCACGCAAAGCCGCAACGTGGCGCAACGCTTTTCCATCCTCACTCCTCACTCACCCACTCACGCTCTCTCCGTCACTCCGTCTCTCTGTCTCAATGGTTGAGGGTTGAGCGTGTAGCGTTGAGCGCCTCGCGCAAAGCCGCAACGATACGCCACGCTTTTCACTCCTCACTCCTCACTCCTCTCTCCTCACTCCATCTCTGTCTCTCCGTCACTCTGTCTCTTCTTCTCCCACCATAACCTCGCCTTAACGTTCGTTCGAATAACCTTAAGAGTCGGGGGCTCGTCGAAGGGGTGTGACTCGTTCCGATCATTCACTGTAAAAACGACCCACCATGAAGACGAAAAACTGGATGCTTGTCCTTGCTGCCTGGATGCTGAGCACGGCTGTCCTTTTTGGCCAGAGCGCTTTCTCGCTCGGCGTAAAAGGTGGCGCTACGGCTACGAACCTCAAGCTGCCCAAAGGACTGGATCAGATCGACCAGATTCCCGAATTCGAGGCCATTGCCAATCCGACCTTCGGCCTGGTGGGCGAGTGGCGCGTGGCGCCGTTCTTTGCCCTGCAGCCCGAGCTCAACTTTACCACCAAAGGCTTCAAGGTGCGCCAGGACGGCGCGTTCCAGCTTTTCGGCGTGGATGTGCCTGCGGGCGTGGTGGCCTACACCGAATTCAACTACATGGAGCTGCCGCTTTTGGCGAAAGCCACCTTCGGCAAGGGCGCGGTGCAGGGCTACGTGAGCGCCGGGCCGGTGGTGGGCTATGCCCTCGATGGGCGGCTGAACACGCGCGCCACCGTGCTCGTCGAGATCGACCTGACGGATACGCCCATCAATCTGGAAAACATCAACTACGAGCGCTTCGAGGCAGGCCTCGTCGCCGGGGCCGGCATGTCGGTGGCGGCGCTGCACGGACAGTTCTTTGTCGACGGCCGCTTCCAGCATGGCCTGACCGAGGTGTACGACCTGCCCCTGATCCACGACAAGCTCCAGTTTCGCGGCCTGAGCCTGACGGCCGGATACGCCTATCGCTTCTGAAGCCCTGTATGACCCCAATTACCCGTTTTGCGTGAATCCCTGTGACTGGTGCCCTGGCTCGCTACCGCAGCCGGGGCACTTTGCTG
>CAYNYN010000336.1:0-1967 GCA_964401445.1 uncultured Saprospiraceae bacterium
TCACTCCTCACTCCCTCACTCCGTCTCTCCTTCTCATGAGTCATTCCTTCCTGTCGGGCCGTTCCCACACGTTGTTCAGCAGGTTCACGTCGGCCAGGCGGCGCGAGGGGTCGATCTCGATGCGCTCGATGTGTTTGAGCTTGACGCCGTCGAGCACCAGCTCGTAGGTGGGATTGACCCAGGGCCAGTCTTCGGCCACCCGGAAATCCATGTCGTCGAACTCCTGGGGCTTGGCGCCCCGCATGATGCGCAGCGGAATGGTGACCAGCTCCTTGCGCCCTTTGCTGTAGGTGATCACCACGTCGACCGGCATGGGCATCTTGCCCACGCGCTCCAGCGTGACGGTCACCTGTTTTTTGCCGGAAGGCGCCACCTCCTTGATGCCGTAGTCGATGGTGTGGGTGGTGTTGATCCAGTACTGGTGGTACCAGTCGAGCACCAGGCCGCTGCGCTTCTCGGCCACGCGGATGAAGTCCTCGTCGTTGGGGTGGCGAAACTTCCAGGTGTCGAAATAGTCGAGCATGATCTGGTCGAAGGCCTGGCGCCCCACGATGTACTGCAACTGGTGCAGGAAGATGGCCCCCTTGACGTACGAGCCGATGCCGTAGGCGCGGTTGGTCTGGAAGTGGTCGGCATGGGTGCTGAGCGGCTCCTCCTGCCCCGACAACGCAAAGCGCGTGTAGGTCTGGTAGTCGCCAATGTGCGGGTTGTCGGAAGGCGCGCCGGGCACGAGCCCCTGCTGGCGCAGCCAGTTCATCACCTCGGCAGCGGCGTAGCTGGTGAAGCCCTCGTCCATCCAGGCATAGAGGCTCTCGTTGGTGGCCAGCACGCCCTGGTACCACGAGTGCATCAGCTCGTGCACGCTCACGCCCACCAGGCTGCCCAGGTTGCGCTCGCCGGTGATGAGCGTGGCCATCGGGTACTCCATGCCGCCATCGCCGCCCTGGATGAACGAATACTGCGGGTACGGATACTGGCCGTAGTGTGCGTTGATGAAGTCGAAGGCGCGGTCCATGATCTCGGGCAGCCGGGCCCAGTTGTCGCGCGTGCGCTCGTTTTCCTGATAGAAAAAGTGCAGCACCGTGCCGTCCTTGCGGGTGCGGGTGACGTGCTTGTAGTCCGGGTCGGCGGCCCAGACGAAGTCGTGCACGTTTTCGGCCTTGAAGTGCCAGGTGAGCTTGTCGCCTTCGGGACGGCGAGGCTGTTGGCCTTCCGGCAAATAGCCATAGCCGATCGCTTCGGGGTTCTGCAACACGCCCGTGGCGCCGATGATGTAGTCCTTGTCGATGTGGATGGTCACGTCGAAGTCGCCCCACACGCCGTAGAACTCGCGTCCGATGTAGGGCTCGGGGTGCCAGCCCTGGTAGTCGTACTCGCACAGCTTGGGGTACCACTGCGACATGGAATAGGCGATGCCTTCGGCATTGTCGCGCCCCGAGCGGCGGATCTGCAGGGGCACCTGGCCCCAGAACTCCATCTCGAACACCACCGACTGGCCCGGCGCGATGGGCTCGGGCAGCCGTACCTCGAGGATGGTGCCCACCTCTTCGTACTGCACGGGCTGGCCGTTCATGGTGAGCGAACGGACGTGCAGGTGGCCCTCCTCATCCGGCTTCAGCTTGCTGATGCGGTCCCCCACCCTGCGGTCGGGATCGGGGATGGTGCGGCTGCGCACGTCCATCATACTGCCCGGCTGGAAGGCATTGAAATACAGATGCCAGAACGCCTTGTCGAGGTAGTCGGGGCTGTTGTTGTGGTACACCAGCCGCTGCGTGCCGGTGAACTGGTGCTTCGTCACGTCGAAGTCCACGTCCATGGTGTACTCCACGCGCTGCTGCCAGCGCGCCGTCTGCGCCGTGGCGGAAAGAACAAAGGCGCTCAGCAGCGCCATCCAGATCATTTGCTTCATGGGTGATTTCTTTTTGGCTGGTGCCAAAGATAAACGGCCAGGGGATTATGGCGGCGGG
>CAYNYN010000336.1:2067-4126 GCA_964401445.1 uncultured Saprospiraceae bacterium
TCAATACGCCACCTTCAACCGCATGAACAGCGCCTTCAGGGGCAGCTCGTAGGCGTCGTCCTGGCGGGCGGCCTGCAGTTGGCCGGTGAGGTAGAGGTCCCAGTTGTCGGCGATGGAGATGGTGAGGGATGGGTTGAGGAAAGCCGTGTGGCTTTTGCCGGGGCTGTAGATGACGGCCAGACTGCCGTTGAGCAGCGGGGTGAAGGGATACGATCCCATCACGAACACGGCATAGCGGAACGGCCACAGGTTTTTGGCCGAAGGCTGGTAGGTGAACAGGTCGGTCACGCCCTCGGTGGTGCCGGTGCTGCTGTACAGCAGGCCGGTATTGAGGTAGAACGAGTTGTCCCACATGTAGTCCAGGCCCACGGTGGCCGCCAGGTTGAGCCTGGCCGAGTCGAGGTCGGGATTGTAGAATGTCGTCAGCTCGCCCTTGAAGCCTGCCTCGCGGATGCTGCCGGCCCAGCCGCCGCCCAGCACCCAGTCGTCGCGCATCTTGCCGGCGATGAGCTGGAAGTCGTATTCGTGCGCATTGAAGGCGTAGAGCGCGGCGATGACCGACTCGTCGAGGCGGTCGGCCAGCTTGATGGCCAGCTCGGCCCGCGAGGCAAAGCCCATCCAGTACTGCACGCGCAGGGCATCGCTGCCCGGCCGCTCCTCGTAGTCGAAGTCGATGAACGAAAAGGCGTTGAACAGGTCGTTGGGGTTCCACACGGTGCTGATGCCCCAGTTGATGCGCTGGCGCCCCAGGCTGATCTCCCAGTTGCCGCTCGCCCAGGTGCCGTACAGGCGATCGATCGTGGAATGGATGGCCACCCCTTTGGCGGAAGCCTCGCCCCAGCTCAGATCGAAGAAGTCGTCGTTGTCCTGCAAGGCGATGAACTGATCGCCGAAGAGGCGCACCTGGTCGCCCCAGAAAAGGCGGTTGCGCCACTCGACGTGCAGCGTGAACTGCTCCGAGCCGTACCACGCCAGGTTGAGCCGCTGGTGGATGAGGTTGTCGTACAGGCTCGTCTCGAAGGGGAACAGCGGCGGCAGCGGGTCGATGAAGAAGGCCGATTGCAGGCTCTTGACGTAGCCCGAGGCCTGCCAGCGGCCAAAAGGCTTGTGTGCGGGCGCGTCCTGCGCGTGCAGGGAGCCCGAAAAGAGGAGGGCCAGGATCAGGGCCAGACTACCGATCAAAGGTCTCATCCGATACGATTTTGCCGTCTTCGAGGGTAATGACACGGCGTGCCCGCTCGATCACACGCTGGTCGTGGGTGGAAAACAGAAAAGTCACTTGCTCCTCCTCGTTGAGGCGCGCCATGATGTCGAGCAGGTTGCGCGTGGATACCGAGTCGAGGTTGGCGGTGGGCTCGTCGGCGAGGATGAAACGCGGCTTGGGTGCCAGGGCGCGCGCCACGGCCACGCGCTGCTGCTGCCCGCCCGACAGTTGTGTGGGCCGATAGTCCATCTTGTCGCCCAGGCCCACCTCGCGCAACAATTGCTCGGTACGCGCCATGCGCTCGGCTTTGGGTCGCTTTTGCAGCAGCATGACGAACTCGGTGTTCTCGCGCGCCGTCAGCACGGGAATAAGGTTGTACGACTGGAACACGAAACCGATGTTGTCGCGCCGGAAGTCGATGAGCTTGTTTTCCGAAAGGGTGGAAATATCGGTGCCGTTGATCCACACCTTGCCCTCGCTGGGCCGATCCAGGCCGCCGATGATGTTGAGCAGGGTTGTCTTGCCCGAGCCCGACGGCCCGACGATGGCCGTAAACTCACCTTCGTGCACCTCCAGATCCACGCCGCGCAGGGCATGCACGGGCACCGTGTCGGGATTGTACACCTTCGTGAGACCGCTTGCTTTGAGGATGATCATTGCTGTTGTTGTTTTGGTTGAGGGTTGAGGGTTGAGAGTTTAAAGTTTAAAGTTTAGTGTTTAAAATTGGTTTACAGCGTGTTTACGGATACAACCTGCTTATCTACTCATTACGAAGTAGTTTGGGAAAATGGTCCCTAGTATTTCATAACCGCAGCTTTCAGGCGCAGCATGCCGCAGCCAAAACGCAGCTTTTTC
>CAYNYN010000337.1:0-4122 GCA_964401445.1 uncultured Saprospiraceae bacterium
AAAAAAACTGCGTCCTCACTGCGTCTATCGTCCATCGTCCATCGACTTTTTTAAGCAGACTCATTCACTAAATTTTTTCTAATGAAAATCAAGGCCTTATCAACCGTTTTGCTCTGTGCGTTTTTTTCGCTGGTGCTTTTGCCTGCCTCGCAAGCCCAGAAAAAACTGAAGCAGGGCGTAATTACCTACGAGCTGGTCAGCGATTTCGACGAGCCGGGCATGGAGATGCTCAAGGGCACGGAGGTGAAGCTGGCCTTCATGGGCAAAAAGTCGCGGATGGACATGCGGATGATGGGCGGCATGCTGTCCATGACCACCATTGCCGATGCCGACCATCCCGAAGCGACCAAATTGCTCTTCGACATGATGGGACAGAAACTCGAGGTGGAGGTGAGCCCGGACGAGGCCCCCGACATGCAGTTGCTGCCCCAGGCCGAAGGGCAGGCAGTGTGGACGAAGGAGAAGAAGAAGATCGCCGGCTACAAATGCCGCAAGGCCGTGGTCAAAATGCCCGATGGGGGCACCGCCGAGTTCTGGCTGGCCAAAAAGATCAACCCGGCCGATAACCCCATGACGGCACAGGTGGCCAATCTGAAGGGCAAGGGCATGCCGCTCGAGTTCAAGGTGAACCAGGGCGGGGTGGAGCTGGTCTTTCGCGCAAAGAGCGTCTCGCCCGAAGTGGATGCTTCCATGTTCGAGGTGCCCGAAGGCTATCAGAAGGTGACCGCCGAAGAGCTGCAACAGATGATGGGGCAGTGATCACCTGAAAAAAAGAAGGACGATGGGTCGTTCCATCGTCCTTTTCTTTTTCTCTTTCGGCACCCGGCCTACCGGAACTTGCGCTTTTTCTTCTTGAGCTTGCGCAGCTTGCGGGGTGCGCTCGGTACAGCTTTGATGCCGTTGCCTGCCGGTGGGGTGGCCATGGGCGCGCTCTTGGTCATTTTGTGCATCATCTTGCGCATCTGGTCGAACTGGCGCACGAACTGATTGACTTCTTCGAGCGAGCGCCCCGAGCCACGCGCGATGCGCTTCTTGCGGCTGGTGTTGAGCAGCTCGGGCTTGCTGCGCTCTTCGGGCGTCATGGAGTTGATGATGGCCTCGACGCGGTCGAAGGCCGAGTTGTCGATGTCGATGTCCTTGAGCATCTTGCCCATACCGGGCACCATGCTCAGCAGGTTCTTCAGGTCGCCCATCTTGCGCAGCTGCCGGATCTGGGCCTGGAAGTCGTTGAAGTCGAATTTGTTCTTACGGATCTTCTTTTCGAGCCGCTTGGCCTCTTCCTCATCGAACTGCTCCTGGGCTTTCTCGACCAGCGACACGATGTCGCCCATGCCGAGGATGCGCTGGGCCATGCGGTCGGGGTGGAACACGTCGAGTGTGTCCATCTTTTCGCCCATGCTGACAAACTTGATGGGCTTGCCCACCGTGTACTTGACCGACAGGGCGGCACCGCCGCGCGTGTCGCCGTCGAGCTTGGTGAGCACCACGCCGTCGTAGTCGATGACGTCGTTGAAGGCCTTGGCCGTATTGACGGCATCCTGACCGGTCATCGAGTCGACGACGAAGAGCGTTTCCTGGGGCTGCAGGGCTTCCTTGAGCCGCGAGATCTCGTCCATCATCTCCTCGTCGATGGCCAGGCGGCCGGCCGTATCGACGATGACCACGTCGTAGCCGTTTTGCATCGCATGGTCGATGGCGTGCAGGGCAATCTCGACGGGGTTCTTGTTGCCCTCTTCCTTGTACACCGGCACGCCGATCTGCTCGCCCAGTACCGAGATCTGGTCGATGGCCGCAGGACGATACACGTCGCAGGCCACGAGCAGCGGCTTTTTCTTTTTCTTGTTCTTGAGGAAATAGGCGAGCTTGCCCGAGAAGGTGGTCTTACCCGAACCCTGCAGACCGGCCACGAGCACCACGCTCGGGTTGCCGCTGAGGTTGATACCCACGCTCTGGCCGCCCATCAGCTCGGTCAGCTCGTCCTGGACGATCTTGACCATGAGCTGGCCGGGCGAGACCGACTTGAGCACGTTTTCGGTGCCCAGGGCCTTTTCCTTGACCTTGTCGGTAAACTCCTTGGCGATCTTGTAGTTGACGTCGGCGGCCACCAACGCGCGGCGGATCTCCTTGACCGATTCGGCAATATTGAGCTCGGTGAGCTTGTGTTCGCCCTTCAACGCCTTGAAGGCATTGTCGAGCCTGTCCGTCAAACTTTCAAACATGGGCTGTTGCTTTTTGGCTTTTGGCCCCTTCCGGGAAAAGCGGTGCAAATATACGCAAAAGCGCCCCCATCGGAAGGGCATGGAGCGCGCGTGCGCGGCGGCGCACACGCGCTCGGTCTGTAAACCGGCTTTCGTGCCAAATGGTTGGCCATGGGGTGCCGGGCTGCATTTTGTGCAAGCAGAAAAAAAGCGCGCCACGCCGGTGGGGCATGGCACGCCGTCCGCATGATGTTTGAAGCTCGCCTTACCGTTGTTTCACCACTTTCCATACCAGGGGTGCCGAACCGATGCCTTCGATGCGCAAAATGTAGGCGCCGGCCGGCCAGAGCGAGCTGTCGATCACGCGGGTGCCCCGAGCCTCCTGCCTGAACCGCACGGCCATCTCCCTGCCGCTGATGTGCCAGCAGCGAATGGTCCAATCTTCATTCATAGTGCCTGTCGGTAGCCATTTTACCGTCAGGATGTCGGAAAATGGGTTGGGCATCACCTGCACGGTCAGGCCGGATGCCGGGTCATGGCTTGCCGTGACGGTTTCCAGGCAGAAGGTGGTATCGGCGCTGCAGCCGGAATCGTCGGATACCACGAACAGGTAGCAACCTGCCTTGGCGTGCTGGAGGTCTTCGTTCATGCCTGCGATGGCCCCGCTGGTATCTTGCCAGAGGAAAGTGTAGTTGCCGCTTCCCCCCTCGACGGTCACGTCGATCATGCCATTGGTGGTGGGGGTGGGGGCGACGATTTCCTGAACGACGATTTGCAGGGGGGCGGGATCGACGAGCACGACGGTATCTGCAGACCAACAGCCGGTGGCCATATCCGTGATGGTGACTGGGTAGGTGCCTGCACAGAGGTCCGTGGCCTCGTTGCCAGTGCTGATGCCGCCTGCCCATTCGAATTGGGGATCGACGTTTGGCGTCAGCACCTCCAGTATGGCCACGCCATCACATGCCCCTGCGCAGGAGGGATCCATGACGCTCTGTTGGGTCTGAATCACCGGGCATGCCTCGATCTGGAAATACTGAAGGATGAAACACTGGTGCGCGTCGAACACGTAGCACTGATAGTTGCCTTCCGGCAAATGGCTCACCGTTTGCGTCGTATCGCCCGTGGACCAGAGGAAGCTGTAAGGCGGGGTGCCGCCCGAGACCTCGACGGTGGCGCTCCCCGTGGCTTCGCCCGGCATGGTGGGCGTGGTGTGGAGGAAGGCAAGGAGCGGTTCGGGCTGGCCAACGTCGAATGACCAGGTGGAGGTACAGCCGAAGGCATCAGTGAGGGTTACGGAATAGGTGCCTGCACAAAGCTCATTGTTGACTAACCCCGTAGCGCCGTCGGACCAGCTCGCCGAATAGGGGCCGTCGTTGGGTGCGGGCAATTGGAGTGCGATGGCCCCATTGCATTGGCTAAAGCAGGTAGCCGAATCGACGATCGCCTGAAGTTGCGGCACGGTGCATTGGTGCAAGGGAATGCTGTCGGCTAGTACGATTTGGCAGCCTGCCCCATCGGTTACGGTCAGCTCGTACCACCCTGCCGGCATGTCAGCAATCAGGGCCGTTGTATCGCCGGTGTCCCACAGGAAATGGTAGGGAGTGGTGCCCCCCATGACGGTGGCCGCAAGGCTGCCGTTGGTCATGCCTTCGGTGGCGGGTGTCGGTTCGAATGTCACTGTCAGGGGCGCGGGTTCACCCAATTCGAAACTCAGTGAAGTGGTGCATCCGGCACCATCGGTGAGGGTGACCGTGTACATGCCCGAACACAGAGCCGTCAGGTCGATGGTGGTATCACCCGTATTCCAAACGGCGGCAATGGGTGGATACTGGGTATCGACTTGCAGCATAATGGCGCCGTCACATCCCCCGGCACAGCTCGGCATCGTGGCTGTGCCGCTTGCCGCAAACGAAGCGCAGGC
>CAYNYN010000338.1:0-4085 GCA_964401445.1 uncultured Saprospiraceae bacterium
CAGGAATCCCGCGTGGGTCCTGACCTTCTTGCTTTGATCGTGGGTTGGCGCCGCTTTATTCGGCGTCTTTTTTCTCGTCGTCGGCCTCGCCCTCAGCCGGCTGCTCGTCGGTAGTAGCCTGGGCGTCGGAAGATGCGCCCTCGGCCTGCGGTTCCTCGACAGCCTCGGCGGCAGGAGCTTCGGCTTCGGCGGATGCTTCGGCTTTGGCCGGACTTTCCTCAGCGGGTTGTTCCGGGGTCGGCGTTTCTTCCGAAGGGCTCAGCTTTTCCATGGCTTCTTCCACCTTGGCTGCAACCACGACGGCGGCCGCCTTGGCGGTATCCACGGCCTCTTCGACGGTCTCTTCCACCTTGTCTTTCAGCTCCTCGATTTTTTCAGGTGGAATGACCTCTTCGATCTTGTCTTCGATTTTCTCCTTGATCTCTTCGGCCTTCTCTTTGGCCTCTTCGGCTTCCTCCTTCATCTCTTCGACGACCTCGCCGAGCTTGTCGGCAGCCACGGCGGCTACGGCCTTGGCCGTGTCGATGACGTCCTCGGCCAGGTCTTCCAGCTTCTCCATCAGCGAGGCGCCGGCAGGCTGGTCCTCCACTTTCGGGCTCTCTGCTTGCGGCTGCTCGGTGGCTTCGGTTTCTGCTTCAGGCGCGGCAGCGGCCGGCGCGGCTTCCTGCTGCGGTGCTTCCTGCTGTTTGCGGGCTTCCTTGGCTTGCAGCTTTTCGAGGCGCGCCTCGAGCTCCTTTTTGGTCTCCAGCATTTCGGCCAGCTTCTCTTCCTTGGAGCGCACGCGCTCTTCGATCATCATGATCTTGGCCTTGCGCAACTGGGCCTCGAGCTGCCCTTCGGAGCGTTCGATCTTGCGTTGCTGGAACTTGAGGTCTTCCTTGTCGCGCTTGATGGAGCGCTCCATCTTTTCGATGGCGGCCAGCAGGCCCTTGTAGCGGCGCTGCAGCCGGTCGAGGGGCGAGTTGCTGGCGGCTTCCTTGCCGAAGCGCTTTTCCTTGACGATCTTGAAGGCCAGGTTGAGCTCGTCCCAGATGGTATTCTTGTGGTCGCGCGTCATGCGCGCCTTGCGGTATTCTTCCTGCAGTTGCTTGAGCTCTTCGAACAGGCCTGCGAGGTTCGCCTTTTCTTCGGCTTTTTCGGTGATTTCCTGCAGGCGCTTTTTGAAGTATTCAAACTTTTCGCGCGACTGGTGGTGGAACTCTTCGTCCATGGCCGCGCGCAGCTCTTTCATTTTTGCGAACAGCTCGTTGACACTGTCGCGCAGCTCGTTGGCATGGCGGCGCAGCAGGTTGCGGTCGCGCACCTGCTCCTGCACCTTGTCCCAGAAGCCCTTGAGCTCGTTCCACACGCCTTTGTCGTATTGCTCGAGCTGGGCCACGCGCTCGCGCAGCTCGGCCAGCTCCTGCTCGTAGGTCTGCACGAGCTTGTGCGACAGCACGATGAAGTGCCACTCGGTCTGGGCACGCTGGATGAGGTCTTCGCGCTCGGGCTGGATGCCTTCCGGCAAAAAGGGCTCGGTGAGCGACAGCTCCTTCTCGAAATGCTCGTGCTGCTCGGGGAAGGGCACCTCCTTGCCCTCGCGCCATTCGTCGTACAACTGCTGTTCGAACTCTTTCGTGGCTACTTCCTGCGGAAATACCCACACGTCCACCATGTTGTCTTCGGGGCGCAACCGGATGGCCAGCAGTACCTCTTGTCCTTCGGCATTCGTGCCACGCAGTACCAGTTTGGTCTTCATTGTTCCTTGTGTAATTGTGATTCAAAAAAATACGGTACGGTAAATCATTTCAATGGGCTCAGGTCGGCAGACGCATCACGGGCGCGGGCGCCCGGGCTGCTCATTCAAGGCAAGTTAGGCAAAGGCGTGCCAAAATACCAAATGCGTCAGAATGACAGCGGGTTCGCCTCAGGCCTGCGTGCCGGCCACGGCATCCTGTCCGATCATTTTTTGCGCAAGCAGGTACTCGGCGATCTGGACGGCATTGGTGGCGGCGCCTTTGCGCAGGTTGTCGGCCACGATCCAGAGGTTGAGGCCGTTGTCGATGCTCTCGTCGCGGCGGATGCGGCCGACGAACACCTCGTCGCGGTCCTTGGCGAACAGCGGCATGGGGTAGCGGTTGGCTGCCGGCTCGTCGACCACCACCACGCCCGGCGCCGCTTCGAGCAGGCGGCGCACCTCGTCCAGCTCGAAGGGCTTGTCGAAGGTGACGTTGACGGCTTCGGAGTGGCCGCCGTGGACGGGCACGCGCACGGCCGTGGCCGTGATGCCGATCTCGGGTGCGCCGAGGATCTTGCGCGTCTCGTTGACCAGCTTCATCTCCTCCTTGGTATAGCCGTTGTCGAGGAAGACGTCGCAGTGGGGCAGGCAGTTCTCGAAGATGGGATGGGGGTAGGCGCGCTCGTCGTCCTTGGGCTCGAAGCCCTTCTTCTCGAGGTTGTATTGCTTGACGGCCTTCATGCCCGTACCCGTAAACGACTGGTAGGTGCTGATGACCAGTCGTCGGATGCCGAAGGCGCGGTGCAGCGGGTTGAGGGCCACCACCATCTGTATGGTGGAGCAGTTGGGGTTGGCGATGATCTTGTCTTCGGCGGTGAGCAGGTGGGCGTTCACCTCGGGCACCACCAGCTTGATGTGGGGCTCCATGCGCCAGGCCGACGAGTTGTCGATGACGGTGGTGCCTGCTTCCGCAAAACGCGGCGCCCACGTGCGCGACACGCCGGCGCCGGCCGAGAACAGGGCCACGTCGGGGCGGGCGGCCAGCGCTTCGTCGAGGGTGACCACCTTGACGGGCTGTCCTTTGAAGGTCAGTTCTTTGCCTGCCGACCGCTCCGAAGCGGCAGGGATCAGCTCACTGACGGGAAACTGGCGCTCTTCGAGCACGCGCAACATGACCTGGCCCACCAGGCCGGTGGCGCCTACGACGGCTACTTTCATGGGTGACACATGTTTTTCGGGCTGACAATCATATCTCAAACGAGGCACAAATATAGGTGCCGGGAGGGTGTCGTTGCCGCATCAAAGCGCACTATCGCATACGACCTTCATCGGCGAAGCTGTAGTAGCGGTGTGCGGCGATGATGAGGTGGTCGAGCACGGGCATGTCGAGCAGGCGGCCTGCCTCGACCAGCTTGCGCGTCAGCCGGATGTCGGCATCGGAAGGGGTGAGGTTGCCCGAAGGGTGGTTGTGCGCCAGGATGAGGGCCGAGGCGCCCGCGAGGATGGCCTTGCGAAACACGATGCCGGCATCGACCACCGTGCCGGCGGTGCCGCCGCTGCTGATGCGCTCCTTGCCGATGAGGCGGTTGGCCTTGTTGAGCAGCAGGATCCAGAACTCCTCGTGGCCCAGATCGCTGAGCAGCGGAGCGATGGCGGCGTGTGCCTCGGCACTGGAGGTGATGGCCGGCCGACGGGGCAGCTCGGCCAGCTGGCGCCGGCGGCCCAGCTCGAGCGCCGCAGCGATGGTGATGGCCTTGGCCTGACCAATGCCCTTGAACTGCATCAGCTCGTCGATCGAGCGGCGCCCCAGCTCGTACAGGTTGTGATCGACCGACTGCAGGATGCGTTGGGCCAGCGCCACGGCCGACTCTTCGGCATTGCCCGAGCCGATGAGAATGGCCAGCAGCTCGGCATCGCTCAGGGCATGACGGCCCTTGTGCAGCAGTTTTTCGCGGGGACGGTCCGCTTCGGCCCAGGCCTTGATGGTGGCGCGACGCGCCGGTTCGCGGTAGTCGCTCATGGCAGGCAGGGTTTGGTGGTGTTTATGTCCGGGCGCAGTGCCCGGCGCCTGTGTGCAATTTACGGTATGCGAGGCATTTATGAGGCCGGTAAATGAAGATATAGCGTCGGTGAATGGTAATGAATATCCTGTAAAGAGGATTTGAAGGTTCGAGGATTCGTCGGTTGAGACTGCGCTAACGCGCAGATGTTGATACGCCGCCCCGAAAATCGGGAACAGGCTGCGGCTTCGCCGCGATGTTGAGATGTGGAAAAAGCGTTGCGTGCCGTTGCGGCTTTGCGTCGTTGCGCGAGAACCCGGTTTCACCGATTCAGCCGCTTTCACCAAACTCGGTGGTACTCTGTGTGT
>CAYNYN010000339.1:0-4079 GCA_964401445.1 uncultured Saprospiraceae bacterium
ATCATGCACCCCACTTTTCGCACCATATTGCCGCCGGGGGTCTACCCGTTCCGCATTCGCTACCGGCAGCCCATCGTGGCGCTGGGTTCCTGTTTTGCCGAGCACATCGGGCGGAAGCTGCAGGAACGCAAGTTCGAGCTGCTGCTCAATCCTTTCGGCATCCTGTACAATCCGGTGGTCATGGCCGACAACCTGGCACGCCTTGCCCATGCAGATGAGCCTTTCGGCAAACAGGACCTGACCCGCCAGCAAGGCCTGTGGTTCAGCTGGCAACACCACGGCCGCTTCGCCGATACCGATCCCGATCGCCTGCTCGAGCGCCTCAACCGCGCGGCCGCCGCCACCCGGCAGATGCTCGCCCGGACAGAAGTCGTGCTGCTCACGCTGGGCACGGCACGCGTTTTTCGCCACAGGCAGCTGGAGCGCGTGGTGGCCAATTGCCACAAGGCGCCCGCCGCCACCTTCGAACGGCAACTGCTCACGCCCGAAGAAACCGCCCGTCAGCTCGACCGCATCGCCGGCGCCCTGCGGCAACTCAACGACCGCCCCGACAGCTTGCAGCTGCTCTGGAGCGTGAGCCCCGTCCGCCATCTGCGCGACGGTCTGGTGGCCAACCAGCGCAGCAAGGCCACGCTCCTGCTGGCCACCCATCAGCAGGTGGACAAAGACCCCGACAGCCACTACTTCCCCGCTTACGAACTGGTGCTCGACGATCTGCGCGACTACCGCTTCATGGAAGCCGACATGGCGCACCCCAACGAGCTGGCGCGCCAGTACGTGTGGCAGTGGTTTTGCGAGGCGCTGCTCGATCCGGAATCCCTCCCCCTCATGCGTGCCATCGAAAAAATCCGCGCTGCAGTGGCCCATCGTCCGCTCCACCCCGGCACCGCCGCCCACCAGCAATTCGTTCGCGACACCCTGGCGCGCATCGGGCAAGTGGAAAATCAACACCCCTGGCTCGACTTCTCGGAAGAGAAGCGATCCTTGGAGAAATATCTAACTGATTAACAAATGCTTGCGCAAAAGCTCTTTTCCACGAAATGTGGAAAACCCGGGTGGATTTTTTGTGCAAAAAAATATTTGCACCCAAGACAAAATAAAACCTATATTTGTAAAGCAATCAGCGAAATGATTTGCCCACCTGATTTCGAAAAGTCGAAATTTTGCATTGAAAATCATTCAAAGAGCTTGCTTCTTTGAGCCGGTACTGAGCGAAAGTCTTGCATACCGATCCTGTATGCTGGGACACCTCAGGCGCCGGAGCTCGCTCCGCGCCCGAGGCACAAGCCCATCTTCATACAGTGGCCGCTCGCTCGGCCTGGGGTGCATGACAAGCTCAGCCCACCGGCTCAAATGAAGCAAAATATCCCGATGAGGTGCGGGCATGTCAAGGACCGCAAGGTTCAAAGCATGTGTGCGCCTGTCGGGAGGGTTGCCTCGCCCGTGCAGCTTGTTCCATATCGACGCAGTGCCCACTGACATGCTCAGTCAAGCGCGAATGGAGGCACGCGCGCCCTCGTGGTGCTGCGTGCAGCAACTGCACGTTGCGATGCAACCCGCCTTTTTTGCACCAGGCGGGTACGCGATTGTGCCTGTGTGGGGCAAAAAACCGTCCGAGCGTATCGACGCGCGTCAGCGACCAACGGGAAAGCTTCGGGCTGCCCGTGAAGCGGGCTTCGGCCCCCGTCCCTGATGGCGTAACGATGCCTTCGGATGCGCTTCTCCAGCTGCCCAGGTACTTCCTTCCGGAAGAGCTGCGGCACGAGAAGCATTTCGGGCCCAACTGAGGTTGCGTTTGCCGAAAGGCAACGGCCTCCGGAAAAGGGGTTCATCGGCTACCAGCCGTTGAATCCCTTTTTCCGTTTTGGGACTCATCAATACGAGCCGAAGTAGCGGCGCAGGAACCACTCGAGCGACAGCAGCCCGAGGATGAGGAAAAACAGCCATTTGTGGTGCAGCAGGCTGCGCGTGCGCGTGCTGGCATAGGCCACCGGCTTCACCTTGCCGGATTGCTCGAGCAGGGCCGGGATTTCATCGATCTGATCGGGATACAGCAACTGGCCACCATACTCCTCTGCCAGGCGGCGCAGCAAGGCATGGTCGGCCGTGGTGGCAAATGCTTCGAGCTGGACGGGCTGCACGCTGAACCGCCCCGTGGCCGTGAGCATCTCGCCGCTGTACTGCACGCGTGCCGAGAAGGTATAGCTGCCCACGGGCAGGATGCCCGCGTCGAGGCGGTAGGCCTTTTCGGTCTTGTCCATCACCCAGGTGTATTCGCGTCCGCTCTCGTCGCGCACGGTGAGGGTGACGTCGGGTTCGTTGACGAGCTCGTAGGAGGGGTTGTACAGCTCGCCATCGAAGACGATGCGCTCGTTTTCGTCGAAGATGTTCTTGGTCACGCGCACGCGGAAGCGCCGCTTGTCTTCTTTTACCGAAAGGTACTGCACCGCTTTGGCCAGCAAGCCATCGGTCAGCTCGTGGTTTTGGTGCTGCAGGTATTCGAACAGGCGCCAGCGCCACAGTCCCTCGGCTGCCAGCACGCCGGTGCGCACGCCGCCCGGCTCGCCGAAGGCCCACAGCGGATACTGCGTATCCACCTTGCCGATGCGCTGCCACAGCAGCACCTCGGCATCGCCCAGCCCGTATTCGCCAAAAGGCGCCTGCAGGGGCGGCCACACCTTCAGCTCGGCCGCCAGCCGCTCGTCCCAGGTAAACAGGTCGAAGTCGGGCTGCACCCATGCCGTCACGTCATTGACCTGGCCGCCATTGCCGCGGATGGTCAGCAGCGACTGGGCCTCGTTGAAGCGCGCCAGGTCGGTCTGGGCGCCCACGATGAACAGCCGGGGCGTCTTGCGCGCATCCATTTGCGCCAGCAAGCCCTGGATGGGATACTTGCGGCTGGGCAGCTGGTGCAGCACCACGAAGTCGTATGCCGCCACGTCAATCGGCTGATCGGCAAAAGCCACCTCCACCTCGTAGTTCTTGCGCTGCTCCAGGGCCCGCCGGATGGCCGCGAGGTCGGGATGCGGCGCATGGGCGAGCAACAAAATTTTCTGGCGGGCATCGAGCACCTCGACGAAAATGTCGCGCGTATTGTTGGCCGTGCTGGCCTCATCGGTCAGCCGACTCAGGGAGAAGCGGTACCGCTGCACGCCGGCCTGCCGCGCCTCGAGCGTCACCTCGACGGTGGTGAAAAAGTCGCCGCCCTGCACCCGCACGGGCACCTGCTGCAGCGTGCGCGCCTGTCCGCCCTCGACCTGCTGCACGCTGAGCGTGGCCCGCTCGCCATCGCAGTGATGGGCGGCCACGTCCACCTGCACGACGAACTGGTCGCCCAGGTACACGATCTTGTTGAAGAACACCTGTTTGATGAGCAAATCCTTGTCGGGCACGGTGTCGCCCAGCGCGATGGCGTAGAGCGGCGCACCCAACCGGCGGCCGGTGTACAGCGGGTTGGCACCCCGGTTGTAGATGCCATCGGTAGCCACGATGACGGCACCCAGATTCTGACCTGCATACCGGTCGTAGAGTTCGCGAAAGAGGGCATCCAGGTTAGTCGCCTTGTCGGCAAACGGCGCGTCGAGCCCCGGGCGCACGGCCTGGCCAAAGCTGAAGGTGGCCACTTCGTAGCGATCCGCCAGCCGGGCCCTGAGCGCTTCCAGATCGGTGCGCAGCGCGGCCGTGTCGGCACCCAGCGCCATGGCCACCGACTCGGAGACGTCCTGGGCCACGACGACGATGGGCTTCTTCACTTCGGTCACCACCGACTTGATGAGGGGCTCGAGCAGCAGCAAGGTCACGAGAAACACGGCGAGGAAGCGCAACAGGCCCAGCCACAGGTGGAGGCGGGGCGCCACCTCGCGAAAACGCTGGTCGCGCCAGTAGAGCAGCAAGGCGTAGCACAGTGCGGCAAGCACGCAAAAGAGGAGGTACCAGGCGGGGTATTGAAATGAAATTTGATCCATCGCTGCTTTGGCTGTGTTTTCGGGTGTGACTGGCATGGGCAAAAGCCAGGCCAGCAAAGTAACGAAATGTGCCGGGCATGCGATTTATTGTCACCGTTATTGTCGATCCTGCCC
>CAYNYN010000340.1:0-4056 GCA_964401445.1 uncultured Saprospiraceae bacterium
ACCAATATTTGAATGCGCAAAATGCTGATTGCACACGATGGCCTGAAAATTGGCAAAGGGAGGCAAGGCCAGGAGCAGTGCGTTTTTTGCGGCAGCAGACGAACATACTATCGAGAAAACATGAAAGATTACAGGCATCCCATGAACAGACGATTGTGGCAGGCGATCTTGTCGTGTGCGCTGGTGTGGACCTCGGTGTCGTCCATGGCGCAGGTGACGGACTTCGATGCCACCTTCGGCCCGGTGGACGAACAGCGCCTGCTGGAAACCAAATGGCGCTACACCTACACGCTCCACCTCGAGTCGAATACGGTGGTGCATCGGGCCGATGAGCAGTACGACTGGTACCTGTACTTCAGGTACGACAACACGTTTTGGGAATACCTCAACGGCAAGTTGCGTCAGGGGCGCTGGTTCGTCGAGCAGCGGACGCTCCACTATGCTTTTCGCAACATTCCCGAGTTCAAGATTGCCCAGATTACCTCGCGTTTGCTCGTGCTCGAGTTTCAGCAGCCGACGAGCAGGGGCACCTACCAATATCACTTCGTGCGGGTAGGCAGCGAGGCGGCGCCCTTCGAGCGCCCCGCCAACCAGTTGCCCGAGGTGCTGGTGGAGGAGGAGCGACCGCGTAGCCCGGGCCAGAGCCGTTGGTGGGCCTATGCCGCCAAAAAGCAGCGACGCAAATGGCTGGCCGGCCTGTTGGGGCGCAAGCAACCGGACAAGATCGATTACGAGCCGTACATCGCCATCGAGCTGATCGGGGGCGGCTACTACGGCGGTATCGACCCCGTGCTGAAGGATTACATCGTCATCAAAAACGATGGTCGCCTGATCAAGGAGTTCCAAAGTGTGCACAACGGCCTGGTGGTGACCCGCAAGTACATTCCCAGGGAAGAGCTGGAGGCGTTTGCCCGATATATTCTCGATCAGGGCTTTTTCGACATGGAGCGCTTGTATGACTGCACGAGCCATATTTGCGAACAGCGCAAGAAACAAGCGCCACGCCCCGTACCTTTGCGTCTGGCAGTGACCTACGGCGACCGGCGCAAGGTGGTCACCATCGCTATCTGGGGCAAGGACGACGCCGGCATCCAATACGTGGACTACCCCCCAGCTCTCGATGCCATCATCGAAGCCATCCAGCGCATGGCCAGCCGCATCGAAGACGAGCCCGTCGTACGCCGATAGGAGGGGCTGGACTGTCAGGATGGCTGGATTTTCCGTCATTTTGGGTTCGTGCGTCACCAACTTACGCCCTCAGGGAAGTGTTTTAGCGATGGGCACGGATATTGACTCCGTCCAGCCCGCCCGCTGCGGCAGCAGCGAGCTGCCAGTTTGGCGGGGCTGCTGCACCTGTTTACCACCCGAAAAAGACCAACCTATGTTTGATGAAAGGCTGTTCCATGCCGATTTCGACGAGGAAGAGAACCTCATGAATATGATCAACGTCAACGTGGAGAGCGAGTCGGAAATGAAAGACGACATTCCCGATACGTTGCCGCTGTTGGCGCTGAAAAACACCGTGTTGTTCCCCTCGGTAGTGGTGCCCATTACCGTGGGGCGCGCGCGTTCGCTGGAAGCCATCCGTGCCGCCTACCAGGGCAACCGCCTCATTGGGGTGCTGGCCCAGAAAGATGCCGCGGTGGAAGAGCCTGACCGCGACGATCTGTATGGCGTAGGCACCGTGGCCCGTATCATCAAGCTGGTGCGGATGCCGGATGGCACCACCACGGCCGTGTTGCAGGGACGCAAGCGTTTCCGCCTGCTCGAGCTGGTGGATACGGATCCCATGATGGTGGGCCGCATCGAAACGCTCGAGTACGTGCCGCCGGCCAATGAGCTCGAGTTCGAGGCCGTCATCTCTTCGATCATGGACACGGCGCGCGAGATCATCGAAATCTCGCCCAACATTCCTTCCGAGGCCTACCACATCCTCGAAAACATCAAGGACCGCACCTTCCTCATCAACTTCATCGCCTCCAACATCAACAAGCCCGTGGAGGTGAAGCAGCGCCTGCTCGAGGAAAACGACCTGTTGGAGAAGGCCAAGATGTTGTTGCGCGAGCTGGACGCCGAGCTGCAACTGCAGCAGCTCAAGGGGCAGATCGAGGCCAAGGTGCGCAGCGACATCGAAAAGCAGCAGCGCGACTACTTCCTCAGCCAGCAGCTCAAGACCATCCAGGAAGAGCTGGGGCAAAATCCGCAGGAGGAAGAGTTCAACCGGCTCAAGGAGCGTGCGGCCACCAAGAAGTGGAGCAAGGAGGTGGCCGAGATTTTCGAGCGTGAGCTCAACAAGCTGCGCCGCATGAACCCGCAGGCGCCCGAGTACAGCGTGCAGCTCAACTACCTCGAGCTGCTGCTCGACCTGCCGTGGAACGAGTGTACCAAAGACGCATTCGACCTCAAGCGCGTGCGCAAAATCCTGGATCGCGACCACTATGGCCTGGAAAAGGTCAAGCAGCGCATCCTCGAGCACCTGGCCGTCCTGAAGCTGAAGAAAGACCTCAAGGCCCCCATCCTTTGCCTGGTGGGCCCTCCCGGCGTGGGCAAGACGTCGTTGGGCCGAAGCATCGCCGAGGCGCTGGGCCGCAAGTTCGTGCGCATGTCGCTGGGCGGCCTGCACGACGAGTCGGAGATCCGCGGCCACCGGCGTACCTATATCGGTGCCATGCCGGGCCGCATCATCCAGGGCATCCGCAAGGCAGGGGCCTGCAACCCCGTCTTTATCCTCGACGAGATCGACAAGGTGGGCACCGACTTCCGCGGCGATCCGTCATCGGCCCTGCTCGAGGTGCTGGATCCCGAGCAGAACACCACCTTCCACGACAACTATCTGGAGATCGAGTACGACCTGTCGAAGGTGCTGTTCATCGCCACGGCCAACACGCTGATGACCATTCAGCCGGCCCTGCGCGACCGCATGGAGATCATCGAGATCAGCGGCTATTCGACAGAAGAGAAGGTAGAGATTGCCAAGCGCCACCTCGTGCCCAAGCAGCGGGAAGCCCATGGCCTCAATGGGCGCCAGGTGCGCATCCCCGATGAGACGCTGATGCGCATCATCGAAGACTACACGCGCGAGTCGGGCGTGCGCGAGCTCGATCGCCAGATTGCCGCCGTGATGCGCTACGTGGCCCGCAAGGTGGCCATGGAAGAGCCTTACAGCAAGACGATCAAGCCCGAGCACCTGCGCGAGATCCTGGGTCCGCCCAAATATTCGCGCGAGGCATACGAAGAAGAACAGGTGCCCGGCGTGGCCGTCGGCCTGGCGTGGACGCCCGTGGGCGGTGAAATCCTCTTTGTCGAGGCGTTGCTCAGCAAGGGCAAGGGCCGCCTCACCATCACCGGCAACCTGGGCGACGTGATGAAGGAATCGGCCACCACGGCCCTGAGCTTCATCAAGGCGCACGCCGAAGAGCTGGGCATCGATCCGAAGCTGTTCGAAGAGACCGACATCCACATCCACGTGCCCGAAGGAGCCATCCCCAAAGATGGCCCGTCGGCCGGCATCACGATGCTCACGGCCCTGACCTCGGCATTCATCAAAAAGCCGGTCAAGCCCTATCTGGCCATGACCGGCGAGATCACGCTGCGCGGCAAGGTGCTGCCGGTGGGCGGCATCAAGGAGAAGATCCTTGCTGCCCGGCGCGCCCACATCAAGGAGGTCATCCTCAGCGAGGAAAACCGCAAGCACATCGAAGAGATCGAACCGCAGTACCTCGAGGGCATGCAGTTCCACTACGTGAAACGCATGGAAGAGGTGCTGAAGATCGCGCTGGGCGTCGAGCTGAAGCCGTTGCCCTTGCCCCGACAGCAGAACGGCACCGAAAAGGAATCGGCCGCCAGGCCGGCAGAAGAACCCGCCAACTGAGGCGGGTTCAGTTTTTTGTGGAAGGACATACCCGACGCGAACCGTGCACGATGGACCATGGACCATGGTCAAAAAAACATCGGTTATTGTCCATCGTCGCATGCGCAGCGATCCGCCACCCGCAGCGTTTCAGACGCAGAAAAACGCAGTGTGGACGCAGTTTTTTTCTGGTTGAGGGTTGAGCG
>CAYNYN010000341.1:0-2480 GCA_964401445.1 uncultured Saprospiraceae bacterium
TCGTGCTGCGCGATCACAAGGGAAAGGTGGTGGCACGGGAGCGGTTGGTGGTGGGCAATTGAGAATGAGGCCCCTGAAAAAAGTGGTTGAGGGTTGAGCGTTGAGGGTTGAGCGTTTGAGTTTAAAGTTTAGAGTTTAGTGTTTAAAGTTGATTTTCAGAGTTGTTATGAATGAAACTTGGGCGTCCATCGTCTATAGTCTATCGTCCATCGACTTTTTGCAGCAGACTCAGGATTCGACGGTTGAGGCACAAAAACGTTGCGTGTCTTAGGGCCCTTGCGTCATTGCGTGAGACATAGCGGAATCGGGTTCGGCAGCGCCTGGTGCCAGACGTGGTTCCGTTCATCCTGTCAGCGCCTTCTTTCGTCGCCAGACGCTACCTGCTCATAGAAATTACTATCCCAAAACAGGTACTTGGTATTGCATAGTACCTTGCCGCGGCCTTATCTTTGTGGCATGAAGATCGAAAACGCCATAGCACAGATGCGCAAAGGGGTTTTGGAGCTTTGCATCCTGGGCATCATTTCCAAAGGTGAGGCCTATCCTTCCGACATCATCCGGTCGCTCAAGGAAGCAAAGCTGATCGTGGTGGAAGGCACGCTGTACCCTTTGCTCACGCGCCTGAAAAACGCGGGGCTGCTCGACTACACCTGGCGGGAGAGCACGAGCGGACCGCCAAGGAAGTACTACCACATCACCCCGGAAGGCCGCGAATTTCTGAACCAATTGCTGCTCAACTGGAACGGCCTCGTGCACGCCGTGGAAGAGAGCACACGTCACCTTCAACAAACCACAGCCGACAATGAATAAAGTCATCCACATCAACCTGGGCGGCATGCCCTTCATCATCGATGAAGATGCCTACGAAGCGCTGCGCGACTATCTGGCCGCCATCCACAACCACTTTCGCCACTCGGAAGGCTACGAGGAAATCACGGCCGACATCGAGGCGCGCCTGGCCGAGCTGTTTCGCGAGTCGATGGGCGCGCGCCAGATCGTGACCATGAAGGACGTGCAGGAAGCCATACGCATCATGGGCACGCCCGACGTGTTCGATGCAGAGGGCGAGGCCTCTGCCGATGAGGGCGCTGCGCCTTCCGGCAAAGAGGGGGCGGGCACGCAGCCGCGCTGGCGCACGGGCCGCCGCCTGTTTCGCGACCCCGACGACAAGGTGCTGTGTGGCGTCTGTTCGGGCCTGGCGGCCTACCTGGGCATCGAAGACCCAATCTGGGTGCGGCTGGCCTTCGTGCTGTTCACCATCTCGGGCGGCTTCGGCATTCCGCTCTACATCATCCTGTGCATCATCGTGCCCGAAGCCAAGACGGCCAGCGACCGCCTGGCCATGCGCGGCGAGCCCATCAACGTGTCCAACATCGGCAAGATCATCGAAGAGGAGATGACCCACATCAGCAAGCGCGTCTCCGAGTTTGCCGAAGAGCTGGGCAAAGAAGACTGGGGTGGAAAAAAAAAGTCCGGACGGCAGCGAGCGTAGCCACCAGCCGCCTCAATGAGGCCATGTACGCCTTTGGGCCGGCCCTGCGGCGCGCCATCCAGCTGCTGTTTCGCGCCCTGCGTGGCCTCTTCATCGTGGTGGGGATGATCCTGGTGGTGGCCCTGTCGGTGGCCTGGGCCGGCACGCTCATCGGCGCCTTTGCCCTCATGCCCCTCGTTTCCTTCCTTGCTCCCCTCGTTTCCTGGCTGCCTGTGCTGACCTTCGTCAGCTTGCTGGTGTTCATCGGCGTGCCGCTGTTTTTCCTCGTCATGTGGCTGATGCGCATCATGTTCGACACGCGCATCCACGGCGGCCTGGCTGCCGCCCTCACGCTGGCCTGGATCTTCAGCATCACGGGCCTGATCTCGTCGGGCTGGCTGATGGCCAGAGAGTTCGAGGACGAGGAACGCGTGCTGCTGAAGGAAGCTTCCGTCACACCGGCGGCCGACACCATCGACATCGGCTTGCAGCCGTGGCCCCGGGCCAGCGACGGCCTTTTGCGCATCCACGTGGATGATGCGCTCAGCTACCGCGATGGCGACCTCTACCTGGCGCCCGTAGCCGTGTCCATCATGCCTGCTGCCGACGATACGCTGCGCGTAGTCGTCGAAGCCGAGGCGCGCGGCAGCGACGATGCCGCGGCCCGGACCAACGCCCTCCACATCGACTACCCGCTGCAGCTACGGCCCGACGAGGTGCGCCTGTCGCCCTGGTTCCGGCTGGAAAAAGGCAAGCAGTGGCGCGCCCAGCAGGTGCGGGCCATCGTCTATGTGCCTTCCGGCAAATACGTCCGCATCTTGCCCTCGGATGCCCGCACCAACATCGGTTTCTTCCCGCCCGACGGGCCTGCGCGTACCATCTGGCCCCAACGATCGCCCCAGCTGATCCGGATGCCCGCCACCGGCAAGGCTCCCAGCCCCGAAGCCGAACCGGCAGAAGGGGAACTCTGAGGGGAGAGGGAGAGACGGAGTGAGTGAGGAGTGAGGAG
>CAYNYN010000341.1:2580-4050 GCA_964401445.1 uncultured Saprospiraceae bacterium
ACGCTACACGCTCAACGCTCAACCAGGCAAGTGACGCACTCACCAGTATAGCCAGTGCCAGCGCAGCTCGCCCAGCGTGTTGTATTCGAGGGCGGGCGCTGGTATTTTGATGAAGTTGGTCACGCCGAACAGCAGTTTGAGCAGGCGGCTGCGGGTAGGTATGCGTGTCAGGTCGATGTCGGGCGAGAGGTAAAACTGACTGTAGCGCGGGAACTGGTCTTCGGGCAGGAAGTAGCGCGGGTCGTCGGCCGGCCATTCGTTGCGATAGCCGCCGTAGAGGTTTTCCGCGCCATAGCCCACGGCCAGGTTGAGCCAGGGGGGCAGTCCTTTTTTTGCGGAAGCGAAAGCAGAAAGGTTGACGGAAGCCCAGACCGTCATGCCGTTGTAGTCCTTGATGAAGCGGCCGCCGAGCCCCGTGCCGTACAGCTCGGCCGCCCGATCGGGCAGCCACACCGCCGGCCCGCTCCCGTCGCCGGGCGCCACGTACACGTCCGGATAGCGCGGGTAGCTGTTCGACACCTTCCACACGATGCGCTGCTCCTCCCAGGCGAGCTGCTGCACGAGGAACGCCCCTGCGCCCAGCGTGTTGAACACCATATCAGGCACCGAGAAGCCATACTGCTCGCTGAAGCCGTCCATGATTTCAATGGTGGCCTGCAAGCCGAACCCCACGGCGGCCCCCGCCCACGCTGCTTGCCGGTTGTTCATGCCCGTCCAGCGCGCGCCGCCGTAGATCCAGCGCGCCTCGTTGAAGGCCGTGAAGAGGTGGCCCGCCTTGTCCACGTGGCGCCACTCGCCCCAGTCGTTGTAGAGGTGGAAGCCGGCGATCGGGTAGTCGCGGTACCACGCAAACCACAGCCCTGCCGAGGCCGTGCCGTAGATGGTGGTGCCGATACCCGTGGAAATCCAGAAACGCTGCTTGTGCAAGGTGTCGGCCGGCTCGAGCCACCGTTCCACGGCAGCCACGGACCGGCGCAGCGGCTGGGCCAGCGCCATACCCTGCCCCGTGAGCAGCACCACGATCGCCAGGACGAGCTTCTTCATGAGGCAAAGATGCAATTTGCAGGCGTCTGCCTTCCGGCAAAAACATTTCCCTCGTATATTCATTGTTTCAAATGGCGCCCTGGCGTGGGTGCCTGTTCGTATGGTTGAACCCCTAAAAACGAGGTGCCATGAAACGGATGTTCAATCTGAACATTCTGGGGCTGGTGCTGCGCCTGTATGCGTTCATGTGGTTCGTGATCCTTGCAGGTTTTGCAGGGCTGCCCTGGGCGGTCACCTTGTCGGTGGGCATGCTCATCTTCCTGACGGGTCTGCTGGGCGTGCCGTTCCACGAGGGTGAAGCCATCGAACGCCAGCCCCGCCAACCGCAACCGGTGCCCTCGGCTACCGGGGAACGGCAGCCCCTCGGCGGCATGCCCCGGGCCGCCTGAACGCATCGCGTGCAAGGGCGCAGCAGCCGTCTGCCCG
>CAYNYN010000342.1:0-3992 GCA_964401445.1 uncultured Saprospiraceae bacterium
TCGAATCCTCTGTAATTACCCATTCATCGAAGCCAGGAACTCGGCATTGCTCGAAGTGTTGCGCATGTGTTTGAGGATGAACTCCATGGCTTCCTCCGGCTTCATGTCGGCCAGGTGGTTGCGCAGGATGAACATGCGCTGCAGCGTTTCCTTGTCGAGCAGCAGGTCTTCGCGGCGCGTGCTGGAGCGCGTCAGGTCGATGGCCGGGTAGATGCGCTTGTTGGCCAGCGAGCGGTTGAGCTGCAGCTCCATGTTGCCCGTACCCTTGAACTCTTCGAAGATCACCTCGTCCATCTTGGAGCCCGTGTCGATGAGGGCGGTGGCCAGGATGGTGAGCGAGCCGCCGTTTTCGATGTTGCGGGCTGCACCGAAGAACTTCTTGGGCTTGTGCAGGGCGTTGGCTTCCACACCACCCGACAGCACCTTGCCGCTGGCCGGCGCCACGGTGTTGTAGGCGCGTGCCAGGCGCGTGATGGAGTCGAGCAGGATGACCACGTCGTGGCCGCACTCGACGAGGCGCTTGGCTTTCTCGAGCACGATGCCGGCCACGCGCACGTGGTTCTCGGCGGGCTCGTCGAAGGTGGACGACACCACCTCGGCCTTGACGCTGCGCTTCATGTCGGTCACCTCTTCGGGGCGCTCGTCGATGAGCAGCACCAGCAGGTAGCACTCGGGGTGGTTCTTGGCGATGGCGTTGGCCACGTCCTTGAGCAGCCACGTCTTACCGGTCTTGGGCTGGGCCACGATGAGGCCGCGCTGCCCCTTGCCGATGGGCGTGAACAGGTCGATGATGCGGGTGCTCAGGTCGCGCCCCGTAGGCGACATGGTCAGGTTGAACTTCTCTTCGGGGAACAGCGGCGTCAGGTAGTCGAAGGGCACGCGGTCGCGCACCTCCTTCGGGTCCAGGCCGTTGATGGCCGACACGCGCAGCAGCGCGAAGTATTTCTCGCCTTCCTTGGGCGGGCGGATGGCGCCGCGCACGGTGTCGCCGGTGCGCAGGCCGAACAGCTTGATCTGCGAGGGCGACACGTAGATGTCGTCGGGCGAGTTGAGGTAGTTGTAGTCGGCCGAGCGCAGGAAGCCGTAGCCGTCGGGCATCATCTCGAGCACGCCCTCACCTTCGATCACGCCGTCGAGCTCGATGTTGAAGCGGGGGCGTGGGGGCTGGGCCTGCTGGCGCGGTGCTTCGGCCACGGCCGTTTCGGTCTGGGGTGCTTCGGCCTGTGCCGTCTCGGGCTCGGACTCGGCTTCGGCGCGTGCCTTGCGGCGCCGGCTGCTCTTTTTGCGCGTAGCGCTTTCCTCCTCTGCCGCCTCTTCATCCTCGGGCGAAGCCTCGGCTTTGTCTTCCTGTGCTTCGGCCTTTTCGGCTACCTCTTCGTCCTTCTTGCGGCGCCGGCGGCGCGTACGCGTTTTTTGCTCTTTGGCTTCGGCCTTTTCCTCTTTGGGTGCTTCGGCCTCGGCTTCGCTTTCTTGCTCTTTCTTCTTGCGGGCCGCCTCTTCGCGGCGCACGTCCTCCTCGGTCTCTACCTCCTCGAACGGCACCACGCCACTGACGCGCATGCGGCGCTTGTGCGGCGTGCGACCGGTGTCGGCTGCTTCTGCTGCCGGCTCTTCGGCCTCATCGCCGTCGGTGCTGTCGGTCAGCGCCTGGTGGTCGAGTATCTTGTAGATGAGTTCTTGCTTGGTGAGCTTCTGAATGCCTTTGATGCCCAGTTGTTTGGCGAGGTCTCTCAGTTCGGGCACCAGCATGTCGTTTAGCTGGATAATGTCGTACATAACCTTTTGATGTGTGCACTTGAGATTTTACGAAATCAGGATCGGGTCTGGTGCAGGACACGTCCCTTGTCCTTCGGGTAGCAGTTCACTGATCCGGTTCCCCTGCGCGGCAGGGTCGGGGCATGCCCCGAAAGGCACGGTCGGATGCTTTTCACTCTCGGTGATGTCCCGCCCACAAAGAGCCCGGGGGCTGAATGCAAGGAAGTTGCGTGCTGTCGTGTGAAAAATCAGTACGGAAATGCGGGAAACATACAGAGAGTTGAAAGCCTTCGAGCACAGAGGGATGAACCGGGTCTGAAATCAGAAATGTGCTTGAATTGCTTCGGCAAAAATAGCGTTAAATCCGGATTTTCAAACTTTGCTGAAGCAAAAACTTAACCAATTCGCGGCCGGAAAGTTCGATGGGGCCCCGTCCGGGCGCCATTTGGCGTGCGGGATTGCCGCCGCGGCGCGTGCATGTGGCCAACTATGGCCATCTTCGCGGCCTCTATGCTTGTGGGCCCCGTTTGCCGAAAGGCAGATGGCGGCGCGCTGCCAAAAGGACGAACCATGCAACCGAACACGATCGTGCGTTTCCTGGCATTGCTGGCCATCGCGTGGTGGGGCAGTCGCTGTGCCAACCCCGTGCCGCCCACCGGCGGGCCGCGCGACGAGCAGCCGCCCCGCCTCGACACGCTGCACTCGACGCCCAACTATCAGACGCGCTTTCGCAAACAGCCCATCGAGCTGACCTTCGACGAGTGGGTCAAGCTCAACGACCCCGTCAACCAGATCGTCGTGTCGCCGCCGCTGCAGTACCGCCCCGAGGTGAAGCTGCGCAAAAAGACGGTCGTCTTCCGCTTCGACGAGCGCGAGGTGCTCAAGGACAATGCCACCTACACCATCAACTTCGGCGAGGCCATCCAGGATCTGACCGAGGGTAACGTGGCGCCTGTGCGCTTCCTCTTCTCCACCGGCCCCTACATCGATTCGCTGGTGGTGACGGGCCAGGTGGTGGACGCCTTCAGCGGCGAGCCGGCCGAGGGCGTGCGCTTCATGCTCTACGACAACCTGGCCGACAGCGTGGTCCATACCGAGCGGCCCTTCTACTTCGGCACCACCGACGCGCAGGGGCGCGTGCGCATCGAGAACGTGCGGGCCGACACCTTCCGCGTGGTGGCCCTGGCCGACGCCAACCGCAACTACTTCTTCGACGCGGGCGAGCGCATCGCCTTTCCCGACACCTTCATCGTGGTGCGCGACAGCCTGACCGAGGTGCCCGTGCTGCGCCTCTTCGCCGAGGAGCCGCCGCTGCGCCTGCTCGACGACGAGGAGCCCCACTACGGCCTGGTGCGCCTGTGGTTCAACCGCGAGCCCTGGGATGCCCGCCTGCTGTGGGACAGCGCCGCCGTGCAGGGCTGGCCCGAGCCGGTGGGCGACAGCATCCGATTCTGGTATGCCGGCGCCGGCGCGCCCTTCCGCCTCGTGGTGCCCCTGCCCGACGGCCCCGACACGGTGCAGGTGCAGGCCGCCCACCGCCAGCGGCTGGCCGACGACACGCCCCTGCAGCCCGTGGGGCGCCGCCCCACCGTGGTGGCGCTGCCGCCCGCGCGCCCCTTCGCGCTGGAGTGGAACCACCCGCTCGCCGCCCTCGACACCAGCCGCGTGCTGCTGCTGGCCGACACCACGCGCACGCCGCGGCGCCTGCGCTACCGCTTCGAGGGACCGGCGCGCCGCACGCTGGCCCTCACGCCCGAGGACGGCTGGCGCGAAGGCGTGACCTACGAGCTGACGCTGCTGCCCGGCGCCCTGACCGATGTGTGGGGGCTGACGCAAAAAGACACGCTGCAGCAGACGCTGCGCATCCGCCCGCGCGACGAGTTCGGCGCGCTGACGCTCACCGTGGCACCCCTCGACACGGCCATGCACTACGTGCTGCAGCTGTGGCAGGGCGAAGACCGCCTGGTGGACACGCACGCCATCCACGCCGACAGCACCTGGACGCATCGCTGGCCCCTGCTCGAGCCCGGCAGCTGGCGCGCCATCCTCATCGAAGACCGCAACGCCGACGGCCGCTACACGCCCGGCCACTACGCCACGCGCCGCCAGCCCGAGCGCGTGCTCATCCGCCCGCTCGAAGAGGTGCGCGCCAACTGGGAGGTGGAAGCGACCATGGTGGTGGAGTGGTGAAGTGGGGAGGAATCGAAGATGCGAGGATTTGGTGGTTGACTCCCCTG
>CAYNYN010000343.1:0-3986 GCA_964401445.1 uncultured Saprospiraceae bacterium
GTTTGAGTTTAAAGTTTAGTGTTTAGTGTTTAAAGTTGATTTTCAAGATTATCATGAACACAACTTGGGTATCCATCGTCTATCGTCCATCGACTTTTTGCAGTAGACTCATCTTCCTCTCCTCTTTCGGAGGAAGATTGGCCCCCCTTTCCCATCACTTACGGAGGCTCGGTCTCTGAGGGATGAGCACCCGGTGAAGCCTTTTTGCGCGGTACTTCAGTCATGCTTGAACTTTTTTACACTTGCGGCATTTTGAGAAGCAGCATCCTGATTCGAATCATACCCATTCGGCACGCTACTACCGACAAAGCCAACCAACAATGCGATTTCTTTTCCTGCTCGGCTTTCTTGCCTTCATTGAACTGTACGCTTTCCAGGCCCTGCGCACCCTGATGGCCGACTGGAGCCAGTGGGCACGCACGCTTGCCAGTGGCATCTACTGGTCGTTCCCTGCGCTTGCCGTGGGACTCTACTTTTGGGCGCAGGCAGGGCCCATGCAACAGCCGTGGAAGGGCATTTTCACGGTGCTGCGCGCGCTGGTCGTCATCGCCTATCTGTCCAAATTCCTCGTCGTGCTGTTCGTGCTGATCGATGACGTGCGGCGGTTGCTGTGGAAGGGCGCCCACTGGGCGGGTCTGGTGCCCGAGTTCGATGCCGGCCGCTCGCGCTTCCTCAGCCAGATGGCCATGCTCGTGGGCCTGGCCCCGCTGGCTACCCTCACCTATGGCATTTCCCGACGCCATGCCTATCAGGTGCGGCGCGTGCGCATACCCATCAGGAATCTGCCGGCAGCGCTGGAAGGCCTGCGCATCGTGCAGATCTCGGACATCCACTCGGGCAGCTTTACCGACAACCACTCGGTAGCCGAAGCCGTCCGGCTGATCAATGAGCAGCAGCCCGACCTCGTCTTCTTCACCGGCGACCTGGTCAATACGCTGGCCGACGAAGCCCTGCCTTTCGTGCCCATTTTCAAAAAAATCAAGGCACGCTACGGCGTGTACTCGGTGTTCGGCAACCACGACTATGGCGACTACCACCGCTGGCCCAGCGCCGAAGCCAAGGCGGCCAATCTGCGCCTGCTCGAAGACATCCACCGCAAACACCTCGGCTGGGACCTGCTGCGCAACGAGCACCGCACCCTCGAAATCAATGGCGCCACGATCGACATCATCGGCGTGGACAACTACTCGGCCCTCAAACGCTTCCAGAAATACGGCGATCTGGCCAAAGCATGGCAAGGCACGCGTGGCGACCTCAAGCTGCTGCTGTCGCACGACCCCACGCACTGGGAGCTGCAGGTAGTGCCCGACTTCCCCGACATTGCCGTCACCTTCTCGGGGCACACCCACGGCATGCAGTTCGGCATCGACATCCCCGGCTGGATCAAGTGGAGCCCGGCACAGTACGTGTACAAGCAGTGGGCCGGCCTGTACCGCAAAGGCGAGCAGTACCTGTACGTCAATCGCGGGTTGGGCTACCTGGCCTACCCCGGTCGCGTGGGCATCCTGCCCGAGATCACGGTGGCAGAACTGACGGGCGACCCCAACGCCCTGCCCACCGAGGAAATCGTCTGAGCAGGGACCATGGACGATGGACGATGGACGATGGACGATGGAATTTACGTCGTTACGCGTCACGTCGTCACGTCGTCACGATTAAAGACTGACTGCCCCTGTGGGTATGCCACATAAACCACCGGGGTGCTACAATCACCAAGGCCAAAAAAAATCGGGGACACATCCTTCCGGACAGTGTCCCCACCGGGGTCGGTTTTCTGATAGTGTGATCTTTGGGATAGGCACCTACTTGGTGCGCTTCTTTACAGGGGGTTCCAGCTCTTTCTTCTTGTGGGCCCGGCGCCGCTCTTTGGCAATGCGCTTGAGCCGCTTGCGCCGCTCCTTGAGCGCCTGACGCCGCTTGCGCTGATGCTCCTTTATTTTCTGGCGCCGCAGCAGCTCTTCGTCGTTGTACTTGCGCTTGAACTGCTCGTATTTCGGGTCGAAGTCCAGGCCGTAGCGATCCGTCAGGTTGACCGAGAGGGTCATGCCCATGAACAGGTACATGTCGTTGGTCTGCGGATCGCCGCGCATCTCGCCTGCCGGGTTGTCGCCGTACTCACCCGTCAGCTCGGGCGTGCGGTACGAAAGCATGGCGGCCATCTCGTCGTATTCCCACAGCTCCATGAAGTCGGGGTAGGCACCACTGACGTCGTCCAGATAATCGGTGAACGTTTTGCGGAAGCCCACCTCGAAGCCGAAATTGGCCTGGTAGCTCAGGTTGAACTTGAAGCCGAAGCCGAAGGGCACGGCCACCTGCCACAAGCTGTAGGGCTCGCCATACATCATCTGGCCTTCGGTGCCCAGGTCGCGCAACTCGTACCACTGCCCCTTGAACTCGCCCTCGGGGTTGAAGTGAAAGACCGAAAGTCCTGCAAACAAGTACGGGCTGGCCGTCTTGTGTTCCCTGATGGCAAAGGGCACCAGGTTGAACTCGCCCGTGACGGCCAGCTCCAGGATGTCGGAGCGGAAATTGAGGTTGCGCATGCGCAAATGCTGGTCGGCCGCCACGGCATCGGTGCCCTGGATGTGTCCATAGGTGAGGCTGGCCTTGGCCGCCAGATACCGGCTGTAGTTGAGGCGCGAATACACCCCCATGGCCGGGCCCGACTGGTTGAACAACACGCGCTGTCCGTTCAGCTCGCCCTTGTAGTTGGCAAAACCCATGTAGGTGCCTGCCTCGACGTATTGGGCGCGTAGCGGCATCGCAACCAGTCCTATCAGAATGACGAAGAGGGTGGAAATGACGGGTCGGGTACTCATGGAATCTCTGTTTGACATGGATGATGCTGCCTTACGGCAAAGGATACACATGCATCCCATGCAAATAGAGTTCCAATTTTAATTCGTACACCCTTTATTTTTCAGAAAAATAAACATCACCGTTTTTCAAAAAACTGAAAAACAAACGGATTTGCACCCGCTCCGGCGAAAAGATAATTTTGCCACCCAACATTGCCCCCGGCGCCAACGTTACAAGGGCCTGAACCCGACAAACCACTTCCGACGTATGCAGCGAATCATCCTCTGCCTGGCATTCGCCATTTCAGGCCTCACGGCCACCGGACAATCCTGGCTTTCGCCAAACGACACCCTGCAGTTGCGCCACTACGAAGACACGCTGATGGTGCTCAGCTATGCCGTGCTCAACGACTCGGTGCCCGAAAACCGCTATGCCGCGTGCAAGCGCACCATCACCACCCTGGTGCAGGCCCTGAAAACGCCCGGCTCGTGGGAATGGCCCTTCCGCCGACTCAAATCCATTTCCATCCAATACGCGCCCGACAGCACCTTCCGCATTTTCACCTTTCAGCTCGACCGCGGCGATGGCACCTTCCGCCAGTACGGTGCCATCCAGATGCGCAGCAAGGACCTGGTGCTCCACCCGCTGATCGACCGCTCCCACGAGCTCGACTGGCCCGAAGGCGAGACGCTGCCCCCCGACCGCTGGTACGGCGCCATCTACTACCACATCGAGCCGTTCCGCAGCGCCGACGGCCGACCGATGTACGTGCTGTTCGGCTTCGACACCCACAGTCCCTGGCAGCACCGCAAGGTGGCCGACGTGCTCTGGTTCGACGACGAGGGCCGGCCCCGCTTCGGCGCGCCCGTCTTCGTCAAAGACAGTGGACAGGGTCGCCAGACCCTCCACCGCATCCTGCTCGAATACTGGACCGAGGCTGCGGTGCGGCTCAACTACGATCCCGGCCTGGAAATCATCATCTTCGACTACCTGCAGCCCGTCAGCAAGGAGGTGCCCGGCCAGGGCAAAATGCTCACCTGGATCCCCGACGGCACCTACGAGGGCTTCCGCCTGGGCGACGACGGCCTGTGGCACCACATCCCCAAGGTGTTCCACCAGACGCTGGAGCGGCCGCCCATCGGCGAGGAGGCGGTCAGAGGCGACAAACGCGATCTCTTCGGCCGAAG
>CAYNYN010000344.1:0-3977 GCA_964401445.1 uncultured Saprospiraceae bacterium
CACTCCTCACTCCTCTCTCCTCTCTCCATCTCTCTGTCTCTCCGTCTCTCTGTCTCTCAGCTCTCCGTCCCTCCCTCACCGCAGCCGGTTCAGTCCGGCCTTGGCGTGCTGGTACAATCCGAGGCGGTGCTCCTGCGGGCGGATGCCGAGGCAGAGTTCGAAGTGGGCTCGTGCGCGCGCCACGTCGCCCTGTTTTTCGAAGATGTGTCCCATCTCGAGGGCGGCGCGGCACGCGAAGTACCAGGGCTCGTCGCGGCCCCGCTCGATGGTGCGGCGGAAGTAGTAGAGCGCTTCCTTGTCGAGCCCCATCTCCTGGTACACGCGGCCCAGGCGGTAGAGATATTCGATGTAGTCGCGTCGGGTGGGCAGGTCGGCAGGTTCGAGGCTGAGCAGCAGGTCGAGCGCGCGCTGCAGGTAGCCGCCGTCGAACAGGAGGCGGGCCTTGAGCAGGGGCACGTAGGGCAGCTCGCCGGCCTTGGCGGCGCGCCAGGCGCTCAGGTCGGTGTCGGCCTGCTTCTCGCCTTCCACCAGGATGCGCTGCATGTGGTAGCTGACGAGGTGGCGGGGGCCATGGATGAGGTAGTGCCATGCCAGCTTCTGGTGGGCTTCCTTGATGAAGTTGCGCCCCTTGAAGGTGCGCAGGTAGTTTTTGAAGTGGACGTCGGCGGCAGGGTGCAGCTTGTGCAGCAGGGCATTGCCGAGCATGAATTCGAAATAGGGGAAGGGATGGTATTGCGGGCCGCGCGGCCGTTGCTGCAGGATGCGGATGGCTTCGTCGTTGTGGCCGGTGCGCATGGCCACGTTGGCCCACACGAAGGAGGCCAGCGGATGGGCGGCCGGGTCGAGGTCGCTGCGGCGGATCACGTTCCAGGCGGCGGCGCGGTCGTTGCCCAGGTGCAGCAGCAGGTAGGTGTAGAGCACGTACACCTCCTGGGCATAGATGAAGTCGGGATGCTGCTGGCAGTAGCGCACCACCTGCTCCAGCTCGTTTTTGCCCTGGGCATAGGTGCCTTCCAGGCTGGTGAGCCAGTCGACGGCCCACTGGAAGCCTTCGGGCACGGTGCCCACCGCCGCGTGCAGGATGGCCAGATCTTTTTTCGTGGGGGCGAAGCCCGGGTGCAGGGCGTCGTTTTCGACCAGCAGCTTGAAGGCCTTGTTGATGTCGAAAAAGGCGGAGGTGTATTCCTCGAACTTGAACTTCACCAGCGCCCACTGCAGGCGCAGGTCGGCCAGCAGGAAGCGTTTCCAGGGCGAGCTGTCGTCGCCGGCTTCGATGGCGGCGAGGCGCAGGCCGTAGTTGGGCTTGAGCTCGGCGTACTCGTCGGCGCGCTCGTCGATGTAGATGGTGAGGAAATCGACGTAGTTCTCCACGTGGTGCACCATGAGGTTGCCCGGCTCTTCGGCGCGCAGGCGGTCGCACAGCAGGCGGCAGTCGCGAAAGCGCAGCTCGATGGCGGCTTCGTAGGCCTGGCGCGTCAGCGGCGTCCATTCGAAATAGCCCACCTCTTCCGCAGGGGGCGTGCCCGGGGCTTCCCACCACAGGGCTTCGGCTGCCGCCAAAAGGGGCAGACAGGCAAAGGAGAGGGCGCACAGCAGGACGAATGGCGATTTCATAGGGGATGGTTGGGGCGGGTGTGCATCGCTTCAAAGGTACTTCCAAACAGGCAAAAGCCCTGCCACCGGTCCGATGTTGGATTGGCGACAGGGCTTTTGATTGCGTGACGGCCGACAGGTCGCACCGCCAGAGATAACGTCCGGCAGACGGCGTTATTTCTTCTTCGTAGCGCGCTTGCGCGTTTTCTTCTTGGGCGCTTCCTCTTCCGCCTCGGCAGGCACTTCCTCGCCCACGTACAGGATGTGGTTATCGACGAGGATGCGGCCGCAGTGCTCGCAGGTGATGATGCGGTTGCGCATCGTCAGCTCGAGCTGGGTCTGGGGCGGGATGGTGTTGTGGCAGCCACCGCAGGCGTCGCGCTCGACCATGACCACGGCCAGGCCGTTGCGGTACGAAGCGCGGATCTTGTCGTAGTGGCGCAGCAGGCGATCATCGATCTCCTTGCGCTTCTTTTCCGACTGGCGCTTGAGCTTTTTCTCTTCCTTTTCGGTTTTGGCCGTCACCTCCTCGAGCTCCTTCTGCTTGACCTCGAGGTCGTGCTTCTTGGCTTCGAGGCGCTGTTTGGTGCTCTCGAGCAGCTCGTTGCGCGCCTCGAGCTGCTGGTTGGCTTCGCGGATGCGCTTTTCGGCCAGCTGGATTTCGAGGCGTTGCAGCTCGATCTCCTTCATCAGCGCTTCGTACTCGCGGTTGTTCTTCACGTCGTCGAGCTGCTTGTTGTAGCGCTCGATGAGGGCTTCGGCCTCCTTGATTTTGGACTTGTGCATCGAGATGCTGTCCTCGATGTCTTCGATCTGGCGCTCGAGGCGCTGGATGCGCGTTTCCAGGCCGGCGATGTCGTCTTCGAGGTCTTTCACCTCGATGGGCAGCTCGCCCTTGAGGATCTGGATTTCGTCGAGTTTGGAGTCGATTTCCTGAAGTTGGTACAGCTCTTTGAGCTTTTCACCAATGGTCTTTTCTGTAGCCATACAGTCTTGTTACCGTTTGCGGTTTGAAATGGTCAACACCAGTAGTTTACGGGATTGGTACGCACGCTGGTGGAATGAGCCGCAAAATTAGGAAAATTCCGCGAGATGATTTCCACCAGCAGGTCGGTCGTAAACTGCTCGCTTTCATAGTGTCCAATGTCGGCAATGACGATTTGGTTGTCGGCATCGAAAAATTCGTGGTACTTGTAATCGGCCGTGACGAAGAAATCGGCGCCAACAGCGATGGCCTGGCGCAGCAGGAAGCCGCCAGCCCCGCCGCACAGGGCCACCCGCCGCACGGGCTTGCCCAGCAGGCGCGTGTGCCGGATGCAGCCCGTCTGCATGCGTTCCTTGAGCAGGTCGAGAAAGGCGGTCTCGGGCATGGGTTCGGGCAGCAGACCCACCAGACCCGAGCCGATCTGGTCGGCGGGCCGCTCGTCGGCCCGCACGCTCCAGAGCTGGCCGCCGTGTTGGGCCATGAGGGCATGCACGGCGCGGGCCGAGCCGGTGGGGTAGCGCACCTCGACGCGTGGTCCGTCGGTCTGGCAGGCCGTGCCGGGCAACTCCTCCAGCGCCTCGACGAGCGCATGGGTGGGCGCTTCCGCAAAATGCCAGACGGCCACCTGCAGCACCTGCTTGGGCGCGAGGATGCGGCAGTCGGTCAGGCCGAGGCGTTGTGCGATGCGCTCGTTGACGCCGCGGTGCAGCACGTTGTCGAGGTTGGTGTGGATGGCGTAGATGGCCACGTCGTGTTTGATGGCTTTGAGCACCGTGCGCTCCACGTAGTTGGCGCCGGTAAGGCGCTTGAGGCCGCGAAACACGATGGGGTGGTGCGCCACGACGAGGTTGCAGTCCAGGCGGATGGCTTCGTCCACCACCTCCTCGATGGCGTCGAGGGAGCACAGCACGCCGCGCACCGGGGCATTGGGGTCGCCCACGATCAGGCCGGCATTGTCGTAGCTCTCCTGATAGACGGGCGGCGCGATCGATTCCAGTACTTCGATGACGTCGGTGATGGTTGGCATAGGGGTGTCTTTTGCGTGGCAAAATCGGAAAATTGGACGGGACGCACACCGGCGCGCCGGCTTTTCCTCGCCATGTCGCGCCGGCCTGTGTACCTTTGGGCAAAACTCATCGAAATGAAGCTTATTTTCTGGGCGGTCGTGATCTGGCTGGCATGGACCTTCTACTTCCGGCCCCGGCTGAATGCCGGTCAGCAGGACCCGAACGACCGCATCCGCCGATCGAATACTTCCCGCGAAGAAGACGATTACATCGACATCGACTACGAGGAAGTGGACGACGAGCCGGACCGGTAGTAGCACCGCTTGCCCGGCCTTCCCGTCACGGACAGGCGCGATCGTGCCTGCAGTGCCGCACTGCCTGGACAGGTGTCG
>CAYNYN010000345.1:0-3957 GCA_964401445.1 uncultured Saprospiraceae bacterium
CCGGGCTCAGCCATTGATTTGAATCTCGTATTTTCCTCGCCGGACGGCAGGTGCGCTTTTTGGCGAAAGCCGTTTGTTTTGCGTGGCACGCCCGGCACCGCTCACTGAGGACACACAGGCTGCGCCAGCGTGCACCTTGAAAAACCGACAACCAAAAAATCACATGACCCAGATTCACCCCTTCCGGAAAATACTCGTTGCCAACAGAGGAGAGATCGCCATCCGCGTGTTGCGTGCGGCCAGCGAGCTGAAGCTGCGCACCGTGGCCATCTACACCTACGAAGACCGCTACTCGCTGCACCGCTACAAGGCCGACGAGAGCTACCAGATCGGTCCCGACGACGAGCCGCTCAAGCCCTACCTCGACATCGACGAGATCCTGCGCGTGGCCAAGGAGAACGGCGTGGACGCCATCCATCCGGGCTATGGCTTCCTTTCGGAAAACGTCGAGTTTGCGCGGCGCTGCCGCGATGCGGGCATCGTCTTCATCGGCCCCGAACCCGAGGCCATGGAGCAGGTGGGCGACAAGGTGAAGAGCAAGGAGCTGGCCCGTTCGCTGGGCCTGCCCCTCATCGAAGACAGCCGCGAGCCGCTCACCAGCCTCGAGGTGGCACTGAAGGAGGCCCATCGCATCGGCTACCCCATCATGGTGAAGGCGGCGGCCGGCGGGGGCGGGCGCGGCATGCGCGTGGTGCGCAACGACGACGAGCTGCGGGTGGCCTTCGAGGCGGCGCGCAACGAGGCGCGCACGGCCTTCGGCGACGACACCATCTTCCTCGAGAAGTTCATCGAGAACCCCAAGCACATCGAGGTGCAGATCCTGGGCGACCGCTACGGCAACATCGTCCACCTGTTCGAGCGCGACTGCTCGGTGCAGCGCCGCTTCCAGAAGGTGGTCGAGGTGGCGCCCTCGCTCACCCTCAGCGACGTGACGCGCCAGCGCCTGTACGACTACGCCCTGCAGCTCATGCGCGCCGTCAATTACTCGTGTGCCGGCACGGTCGAGTTTCTGGTGGACCAGGACGAAAACATCTACTTCATCGAGGTCAACCCGCGCATCCAGGTGGAGCACACGGTGACAGAGGAGATCACGGGCATCGACCTGGTGCGGGCGCAGTTCCTCGTGGCCATGGGGCACCCCCTGTCGGACCCCACGTTGCGCATCTACTCGCAGGCGCACGTCACCATGTACGGCTATGCCATCCAGTGCCGCATCACCACCGAGGATCCGGCCAACGACTTCAAGCCGAGCTACGGCACCCTCATCGCCTACCGCTCGGCCAGCGGCTTCGGCATCCGCCTCGACGCGGGCAACGCCTATCCCGGCGCGCGCATCTCGCCCTACTTCGACAGCCTGCTGGTGAAGGTGACGGCCTGGGGCCGCACGCTGCGGGGCGCCGCCGCCCGCATGGACCGCGCGCTGCGCGAGTTCCGGGTGCGGGGCGTGGCCACCAACATCGACTTCCTGCTCAACCTGCTGAACAACGAGACTTTCCTCTCGGGCAAGGCCACCGTCAACTTCATCAACGAGCACCCCGAGCTGTTCGAGCTGCCGCGCCGCCAGGACCGCGGCACAAAGGTGCTCAAGTACCTGGCCAACGTCATCGTCAACGGCCATCCCGACGTGAAGTACGTGGACCGGCGCCGCAACGAGCTGTTCCGCAAGCCGAAGGTGCCGCGCCATCCCGCCGGGGCCGATTTGCCGAAAGGCACCAGAGACATCTATCTGGAAAAAGGGGCCGAGGGGCTGGTGGAATGGCTGCACCAGCAGGAAAGCATCCAGTACACCGACACCACGCTGCGCGACGCCCACCAGTCGCTCTTCGCCACGCGCATGCGCACCTACGACATGATCCAGATGGCGCGCAGCTACGCCTACCACCACGGCGGCGAGCTGTTCAGCATGGAGGTGTGGGGCGGTGCCACCTTCGACGTGGCGCTGCGCTTCCTCAAGGAAAGCCCGTGGGAGCGGCTGGCCATGCTGCGCGAAGCCATTCCCAACGTGCTGTTCCAGATGCTGCTGCGCGGCAGCAATGCCGTGGGCTATGCCGCCTACCCCGACAACCTGGTCGAGCGCTTCATAGAGAAAGCGCACGAGACGGGCATCGACCTGTTCCGCATCTTCGACAGCCTCAACTGGGTGGACAACATGCGGGTCAGCATCCGCAAGGTGCGCGAGGTGGGCGCCATCGCCGAGGCATGCATCTGCTACACGGGCGACGTGTCGGACCCCAACCGCAAGAAGTACGACCTGCAGTACTACCTCGACCTGGCGCGCCGCCTCGAAGACGAGGGCGCCCACATCATCGCCATCAAGGACATGGCGGGCCTGCTGAAGCCGCGGGCGGCCGAGCTGCTCATCCCCGCCCTGCGCGAAGCCGTCAGCGTGCCCATCCACCTGCACACCCACGACACCTCGTCCATCCAGGCAGCCACCTACCTGAAAGCCATCGATGCCGGCGTCGACGTGGTGGACGTGGCACTGGCCAGCATGTCGGGCCTGACGTCGCAGCCCAACTTCAACAGCATCGTGGCCATGATGCAGGGGCACCGGCGCGAGCGCCCCGTCAACCTACGGTCGCTCAACCGCTTCAGCAACTACTTCGAGGCGGTGCGCGAATACTACTATCCCTTCGAGACGGAGCTGCGCGCCGGCACGGCTGAGGTGTATGAACACGAGATCCCGGGCGGCCAGTACTCCAACCTGCGGCCGCAGGCGCGCGCCCTGGGCCTCGAAGACAAGTTCGACCTGATCAAGGAGAACTACAAGGCGGCCAACGAGCTGCTGGGCGACATCATCAAGGTGACGCCCTCGTCGAAGGTGGTGGGCGACCTGGCCATGTTCATGACGGCCAACGGCCTGACCAAAGAGGACATCCTCGAGCGCGGCGAGACGCTCGACTTTCCCGACAGCGTCAAGGCGCTGCTGCGCGGCGATCTGGGGCAGGCGCCCGGTGGCTTCCCCAAGCGCCTCGTCGAGGTGGTGCTCAAGGGCGAAAAGCCCTACACCGACCGCCCCAACGCCCACCTCGAGCCCGTCGATTTCGACGAGGAGCTGCCCGCCTTCTTCGAGCGCTTCGGCGACCACTACGACGAGCGCGACTTCCTCTCGTGGAAGCTCTACCCGAAGGTGTTCGAGGACTGGCATCGCCATCGCGAGGAGTACGGCGATGTGTGGTTCATCCCCACGCCGCCCTTTTTCTACGGGCTTTCGCCAAACGAGGAGATCCTCGTCAGCCTCGAAAAGGGCAAGACCATCATCGTGCGCTACCTCAACATGACCGAGCCCAACGAGCAGGGCAACCGACTGGTGTTCTTCCGCCTCAACGGCCAGGCCCGTGCCATCGAAGTGCACGACAAGTCGCTCGAGGTGGAGGTGGTGCGCCACCGCAAGGCCGAGCGGCCCAACGAGGTGGGCGCGCCGCTGCAGGGCAACCTGGCACGCATCCTCGTCAAGCCCGGCGACGAAGTCGGGGTCAATACCCCCTTGTTCGTCATCGAGGCCATGAAGATGGAGAGCACCATCACCTCACCCATGGAAGGGGTGGTCCGGGAGGTCGTCCTTCCGGAAAAAACGCTCGTCGAGCAGGGCGATCTGGTGATCGTGCTGGAGCCGAAGGGCCAATGACCGACTGCCTTCCGGCAAAAAAATGGCAGGTGAAACTGGCATGTATGCCAAAGGTGTTTTAACTTCGCATACAAGCTCACAAGGCTATCCTCACAAGGATTTTCCCGCCCATTACCATCGTCCCACTGCCCGGCTCTTCCCGCCCACCTGGAGCCGGGCACACTTGTTTATATCCAAAACGAGGTGTTTTGCGAAAAATCGACCTCGAGGGACGAGTGGGTAGTTCCGGGCAATTGCAGAGAGGATTTGAGGAATCGAAGTTCGTCCATCGTCCATCGTCGCGAGCTTTGCGAGTCGTAAAAAACCGCAGCTTTCAGACGCAGAAAAAC
>CAYNYN010000346.1:0-3948 GCA_964401445.1 uncultured Saprospiraceae bacterium
TCACTCCTCACCAAAATGCTTGCGCAAAAAAACGGCCCTTCGACGACCTGACGGGCGCAACCACCGCATTTTCTGGCACAAAGATGACCGAATGATTTTGGCGGCAGCCGGAGCACGGAAATAGCTTCGCGGCAAAAAGCGATGCGCTACACCTTCCGCCTCCTTTTGTTTCTGATTCTTGGGCTTCCCGCCTTGCTGTCGGCCCAGAAGACGGCCGTGCTCGAAGGCTACGTGTACGACTACACCAACAAGGAGCCGCTGGGCTGGGCCACCGTCCGCGTGCCCGAGCACGAAACGGGCACCACGACCGACTCGACGGGCTTCTTCCGGCTGGAGCTGGAGCCGGGCCTCTACAACGTCGAAGCCTCGTTCACGGGTTACCAGACGCTGGTCGTGCACGAGGTGGGGCTGACGACGGCGCGCCCCACGCGGCTCGACATCTACCTGCACCCCGTGGCGCTCGAGCTGGGCACCATCGAGGTGCGCGCCGAGGCCTTCAGCCGCTCGGCCGAGAGCCCGCTCTCGCTGCAGCGCGTCAACCTGCACGAGCTGGAACGCATGCCGGGCGCCGTGCTCGACCTGTCGCGCTTCGTGAAGACGCTGCCCGGCGTGTCGCCACGCACCTCTTTCGGCTACAGCATGATCGTGCGGGGCGGCGCCAGCATCGAAAACCGCTTTTTCCTCGACGGCATCGAGATACCGGCCATCACGCACTTCACGGTGCAGGGCACCAGCGGCGGACCCAACGGCCTGCTCAACGTGCGCATGCTGCGCGGCGTGGACTTCTACAGCGGCGCCTTCCCGGCCGCCCGCCCCGACGCGCTGAGCAGCGTGACCGAGGCGTGGCAGCGCGAAGGACGGCGCGACCGCTGGGGCGGCAACTTCACGCTGGGCGCTACCGACTTCGGCTTCATGGGCGAAGGGCCGCTGGGCAAAAAGGCGTCGCTCATCGTGTCGGCGCGCGAGTCGTTTTCACAGCACATGTTCAAGGCCATCGGCCTGCCCGTGCTGCCCTTCTACTCCGACGTGCAGCTGAAGAGCGTCATCCACTTCGACGAAAAGAACGAGCTGACGCTGGTGGGGCTGGGCGGCTACGACAAGTACACCCTCAACCTCGAAGCCGAAGCCTCGGACGCCCTGCTGTACAACATCGGCTACATCCCCGAGGGCAAACAGCTGCTCTACGCCACCGGCGCCGTGTACAAGCACTACCTCGACAACGGCTACTACACGGCCGTGCTCAGCCGCAATTATTTCGGCAACACGGCCGAGAAATACCGCGACAACAGCTACCAGCCCGAAGACCTGCTGCTCGACTTTCGCTCCGTGGAAGCCGAAGACCATTTCCGCCTCGAACACAAAATCTTCGGCGCCGAGGCCCGTGAGTGGAACTACGGCCTGCACCTCGAGCGCGACCTGGTGACCAACGACAACTACTCGCTCTACACCCGCGCCGACGCCACGGTGGACACCTTCGACTTCGACGCGCGCCTGCGGCTGTGGCGCTACGGCGCCTTTGGCAGCTTCAGCCAGAAGCTGCTCGACGACCGCCTGTCGCTGTTCGTGGGGTTGCGCCTCGACGCCACCAACTACAACGACCGCATGGCCAACCCCTTGCGCCAGCTCTCGCCGCGCCTGTCGGCCAGCTGGAACGTGCGCGATGGCTGGTTCGTGCATGCCAGCGCCGGTCGCTATTTTCAGCTGCCGCCCTACCTGCTCATGAGCTTCAGCGACGGTAGCGGCACCTTCGTCAACCGCGAGCGGCTCGACTACCTGCGCAGCCATCAGGCTGCCGTAGGCATCGAGCACCTGACCGCCAACGGCTACGCCGTCAAGCTCGAGGCTTTCGCCAAAAACTACGACCGCTACCCCTTCCTGCTGCTCGATTCCATCTCGTACGGCAATGCCAACGCCAGCTACGCGCTGCTGGGCAACCAGCCTGCCGACATGAGTTCGAGGGGTCGCGCCCGCGGCATCGAATTCCAGATACGCCAGAAGCTGCGCAAGAGCTGGTGGTGGATGCTGTCGTACAGCTACGTGCTGAGCCAGTTCACCGACAAGGAGGGCAACTACCGCTCTTCGGCATGGGACAACCGCCACTTCGGCCATGTGGCTGTCGCCAAAACCTTCCGCGGCGGCTGGCAGGTGGGTGCCCATTACGTGTTCACCGGCGGCAATCCATGGACGCCCTACGACCTCGCCCTCTCGTCGCGCCGCGACGTGTGGGACGTCAACCGCCGCGGCCTGCCCGACTACGACCGCCTCAACGAGGCGCGCCTGCCGGCCATCCACCAGCTCGACATCCGCGTGGACAAGCAGTGGAACTTCCGACGCTGGACGCTCACCCTTTTCCTCGACGTGCAGAACGCCACGGCCGCACCCATCCCGCTGCTGCCCTACCTGACCGTGGAGCGCGACGCGCAGGGCCAACCCCTGCCCGACCCCGACGACCCGACGAGCTACCAGACCAAAATCATCGAGAGCGATACGGGGCGCAGGCTGCCCACGCTGGGCCTCATTGCGGATTTCTGAGCAGCGGGCGCGCTCAGGCCGGGTGGCCCTCCTCGCGCAACAGGCGGGCGGCTTCGCGCATGACGAACAGCATCTCGGTGCCTATTTGCGCGAAGCGCGCATCATAGACCTCGTCCTGGTCGGGGCGGCCATCGGCCTCCTTCGGATCGGCGAAGGGCAGCGAGAACCGCGCCGCTGCACCCGGCACGAAGGGGCAGGCCTCGTCGGCATCGGAACAGACCATGACCGCAGCGAAGTCGCGCCGCGGATTGACCGGATCGTCGAAGCGCTTGGAAAAAAACACGACGGGTTCCATGCCGGGCAGCCGCAGCTCGTAACGCGGATTGTCGCCCTCCCCCACCCGCTCGACCGGGAAGCCGAACCGCCGGGCTGCCGCCACGGCATTGGGATGAAAGGCGGTGGCCTCGGTGCCGCCCGACCACACGCGTACCCCCTTCAGACCGTACCAGGCAGCCCCGACCTGCAGCCAGAGCTGTCCCATGTGGCTGCGCCGCGAATTGTGGGTGCAGATCACTACGATATCAGCGGACTGGTGCTGTCGCAGCCGCTTGGCGATCCACTCGGCCAGTCGGCGCAGTGCCTGCTGCCGCGCAGGCGGTATTTCGCGAAAGCGCCTCTCGAGGGCACGGATGCCCGAGGTGAGCTTTTCAGGGATTGCATTCATGTCGTTCGATGTTTACCAATGTGCAGTGTGGCCAAAAGTAGTGGGTCGGCCGGCAAGTGGCCCGCAGCGGCAGTTTAAGTTTTTGCAAAACCTTGAGCTTGGCACTTTTCAGAAAGGGCCATTTCGCAAAAATTCGTTACTTGCCATGTGTATCCCGAACAAAGGATTTGGGAAAAACCAGCATCGGGGAACGAGTGGGTAGTCACGGACATTTTCAAAGAGGATTTGAGGGTTGATGGTTGAGACTCGCTACGCTCGGTGTTGATAGCCGCTGCGCGGCCTGTTGAGACGCCGCTGCCGCGGCGATGTTGAGAGGATGCGCATCGCAAAAGCCGGAATTCTTGTGCGGGCGCAACATACAAGGAATCGAGGATCTGACAGTTGAGACTCGCTGCCCCGATTGGCATCGGAGGCCTGCCCCGAGTATTGGGGACAGGCTTTTCGCGGCGATGTTTTGAGACTAAAAAATACGTACGTTGCGTGTCGTTGCGACTTTGCGGCGCTGCGCGAGGCAAACCCTCAACGCTACACCCTCAACCCTCAACCAGAAAAAGCTGCGGTTGATTGCTCGCTGCGCTTGCGACGATGGACGAAGGACAATGGACGATAGACGATAGACACATTGCTCACCAAAGGCACAAACCACTGACAACCAACAATAAACTTTAAACTATAAACTTTAAACTTTAACCATCAACTTCCTCCCAAGCCTTCCCCTCCCGACCATCACATACTATTGACCTTTCCTTCAA
>CAYNYN010000347.1:0-3940 GCA_964401445.1 uncultured Saprospiraceae bacterium
AAAAACCCTCTCCCCTTCCCGAGCCGCCCACTCTCCGGCGCCCGGTCTTTCCCCACTCCATTACCCCAATATTGGTGCTGGCCGACAGTTTGGACAGGGGCGAGGTGGCGGGTTTGGTTATTTTTGCCGCACGGCGGCATCCAGCCCGCATCATTCTCAAAACCAATAAAGCCAATTTCGTCATGAAAGAAGTGTATATCGTTTCGGCTGCGCGCACGCCCCAGGGCAGCTTCGGCGGCATGCTGGCCGGTTTCAGCGCCCCCCAACTGGGCAGCATGGCCATCAAGGGCGCGCTGGAACGCATCCAGCTCGACCCCAGTGAAGTGCAGGAAGTGTTCATGGGCAACGTCTGCTCGGCCAATCTGGGTCAGGCGCCGGCCCGGCAGGCCGCCCTCGGCGCCGGTCTGAGCGTGCACGTGCCCTGCACCACCGTCAACAAGGTGTGTGCTTCGGGCATGAAATCGATCATGTTTGCCGCCCAGGCCATCATGCTGGGTCACGCCGACGTCGTCGTCGCCGGCGGCATGGAGAGCATGAGCAACGTGCCCTACTACGTGCCCAAGGCGCGCTGGGGATACAAGTACGGCGACGCCACGCTGGTGGATGGCCTGGCCAAAGACGGCCTGACCGACGCCTACGACCAATGCGCGATGGGCATTTGCGCCGACGCCACGGCAGCCAAATACCAGATCAGCCGCGAAGAGCAGGATGCCTACGCCATCGCGTCGTACAAGAAGGCTGCCGAGGCCACCGAAAAGGGATGGTTCAAGGACGAGATCGTGCCCGTCGAGATCCCGCAACGCAAGGGTGAGCCCGTGGTGATGACCGAAGACGAAGAGTTCCGCCGCGTCAACTTCGAGAAGATCCCGAAGCTGCGGCCCGCCTTCACGCCCGACGGCACCGTCACGGCTGCCAACGCCTCCACCATCAACGACGGCGCTGCGGCCCTCGTGCTGATGAGCAAGGAAAAAGCCGACGCGCTCGGCCTGAAGCCCCTGGCCCGCATCCTCGGCTTTGCCGATGCGGCACACGAACCCCAGTGGTTCACCACCGCACCCGTCGAGGCGGCACCGCGCGCCGCCCAGCGCGCCGGCCTGACGCTCGACGACATCGACTATTTCGAGGTCAACGAGGCCTTCGCCGTGGTGCCCATGGCTTTCGCCAAATCGCTGAACATCCCGCTCGAGAAGATCAACGTCTTCGGCGGCGGTGTATCGATCGGCCATCCACTCGGCGCCTCGGGTGCGCGCATCGTCGTCACCCTCCTCAACGTGCTGCGCCACAAGGGTGGCAAGCGCGGTCTGGCCACGCTCTGCAATGGCGGCGGTGGCGCCTCGGCCCTCGTCGTCGAGCTGGTGTGATCAGACAGGCATACCGAACAAAGACAAAAGGCGTGGCGGAAAATTTCCGCTACGCCTTTTCGCGTATTTTCGGGTTCCTCTGCCCGAAAGAGCGGCACAAAACGGGCCCAAACGCGTATTTTCGACCTCGTCCCCCCGTCAAACAGACATTCACCTCGTATCAAACATTTTCATGAACACTATGACCACCTGGCTGAAAGCCATCGGGTTGGGACTCTGCGCGCTTGGTGTACCTGGTCTCGAGGCATCGCCCGGCACTCACGCCTACCTCACACTGCAAGAGACAAGTGCACCTTTCACCCTTGTCACACCGCCGCCCGATTCAGGCGTAGACAGCGCGCTCACCGTCCTGAGCGGCTTTTTTCTCTCTGCCCGGCGCGATCCGCATTGCTTCACCATCCTCGGCCTCGAACGCCACCCCAAAAACCGGCTGGTCATCTTCGATGCCACCGGCCGCGAGGTGTGGTCGTGCGAGAACTACCGAAACCAATGGTGTGGCCCGGCACGCCCCGGCATGTATTACTACGTGCTGGAGCTGCCCGACGGCACCACCCGTTCGGGCACGCTGAAGGTCTCGGGCTGAGTCAGGCCTCTGCCTTGCGGAACAGGGAATCCACGAACGCGACCTTGTCGAACGGCTGGAGCTGCTCGATGCCCTCGCCTACCCCAATGTACTTGATAGGGATCTTGAACTGGTCGGAGATGCCGATGGCCACGCCGCCCTTGGCCGTGCCGTCGAGCTTGGTGATGGCCAGGGCCGTCACCTCCGTCGCCTCGGAAAACTGGCGCGCCTGCTCGATGGCGTTCTGGCCGGTGGTGGCGTCGAGCACGAGCAGCACCTCGTGCGGTGCCCCTTCCAGCTTTTTGGCGATAGACCGGCGAATTTTGCTCAGCTCGCGCATCAGGTTGACCTTGGTGTGCAGGCGGCCGGCCGTGTCGATGATGGCCACGTCCATGTCGTTGTTGAGGGCATACTGCACCGTCTCGTAGGCCACGGCTGCCGGGTCGGCCCCCATGCCCTTGGAGTAGAAGTCGCACCCCACGCGCTCCGACCAGATCTTGAGCTGGTCCACGGCGGCGGCGCGGAAGGTGTCGGCCGCACCGAGCACCACCTTTTTGCCTTGCTTCTGGAACTGGGCAGCCAGCTTGCCGATGGTGGTCGTCTTGCCCACGCCGTTGACCCCCACCACGAGGATGACATAGGGCTTGATGCCTTCCGGCAAATCGAACCCGCCCACGTCGGTCGTATTGTTTTCGGCCAGGAGCTGCACGATCTCGTCGCGCAGGATGCGGTCCAGCTCGGCGGCGTTCATGTACTTGTCGCGGGCCACGCGCGCCTCGATGCGCTCGATGATCTTGATGGTGGTGTCGAGCCCCACGTCGGAAGTGATGAGGATCTGCTCCAGCTCGTCGAGCACCTCGGCATCCACCGTCGACTTGCCGGCTACGGCACGCGCCAGCTTGCCGAGCAGGCCCTCGCGCGTCTTCTCGAGCCCCTTGTCGAGGTCTTCCTTTTTATCCTTGCTGCTGAAAAATTTCTTGAAAAAGCTCATGGTTTCGGGTTTGATGAGGGGAAAAATAGCGTGCAGGCAGCGCCCCGCACGTGCCGTGGCCCTTCAGGCTTGCGGCCACACCTGCAAATCAACACTTCGGGCAGCGAGCGGTTGCGCCCGCCCAGACCCAATAGCAAAGAGGCTTTTCCGGACGACGCCCGGAAAAGCCTCTTCGATCAGGTAGAAGGATCGTCCATTACTTCTTGGCAAGAAACTCCTTCACCTTGTCTTTGTGGATAATCACTTCCTTGTAGGTGTACTTGCCCGTCTTGGGATCCTTGATGCTCTGAACGACCTTCACGTGATCGCGACCACTGCCGGCATTCTGAGCACGCTGGGCTACGCGGGCGTTCTTACTTACTTTCTTGGCCATGTTACTATGCTTTTAAGGTCGAAGAATGGGCTGACAAAGATAAGGGATGCCAGCCAGCCATGCCACGCCCGATTACTTGATCTCGCGATGCAGGGTCTTGCGCCGCAGGATCGGATTGTACTTCATCAGTTCGAGGCGCTCCGGCGTGTTCTTGCGGTTTTTCTGGGTGACGTAACGCGACGTGCCGGGCAGGCCCGTCTTCTTGTGCTCGGTGCACTCCAGAATCACCTGTATGCGGTTGCCTTTTCCTTTCTTGGCCATGGCTCAATGCAATTTATCGTTCAAAATATCAGAGTTTCACACCCGTGTCGACTCCCTTGCGCTCCAGCTTCTTGAGGTAGTTGTAGATGCCCAGCTTGTTGATGGTACGCATCGCGCTGGTGCTCACCTTGAGCGTCACCCACTTGTCGAGCTCGGGGATGTAGAAACGCTTCTTCTGCAGGTTGGGCAGAAAACGACGCTTCGTCTTGCGGTTCGAGTGCGAAACGTTATTGCCCGTGATCGGGCGCTTTCCAGTCAGTTGGCAAACCTTCGACATGACTTGCTTTTTTCGCATTCAGGACCTGGGGTCCATAAAAAAGTAAAGTGGACAAAATGCATTATGTCCACTTTGAAAGAGCTTGTGACTCCGGGAGGACTCGAACCTCCAACCT
>CAYNYN010000348.1:0-1662 GCA_964401445.1 uncultured Saprospiraceae bacterium
CCCTCATTCATCGCGCATCGCTGCCACCCCACAGGTCGTGCTCGTCCATATAGGCCTGCAGGATGAGCGAAGCACTCACCTTGTCCACCAGGCTTTTGTCGCGGCGCTTCTTCTTGCGCGCGCCGCTCTGCAGGATGATGTCGGCAGCCATGCGCGAAGTGTAGCGTTCGTCCTGCCGCACCACCTCCACCTGTGGATAGCGCTTGCGCAAACGGGCGGCAAATTTATCGATTTGTCCGGCCACCTGGGCCGGCGTGCCATCCTCGTGGAATGGCGCGCCCACCACGATGACAGACACCTGCTCGGTGGACAGGTAGCGGTCCAGGTACTCGAACAAGCGCTGGGTGGGTACGGTTTCGAGCGGGCTGGCAATGATGCGCAGCGGGTCGGTCACGGCGATGCCCGTGCGCTTGCTGCCCCAGTCTATGGCCATGATGCGCGACATGGGTCAGGGGGTTAAGAGGTAGCTCAGGGCAAAGGCCGCCACCGTCAGCGTGATGCCGACCATGAACACCAGGTAACAGATGCGCAGCAGCCAGAACTTGCGTCCCAGCGCCTTGCCCAGGAAATACAGGTCGGCCATGATGGCTTCGTCGAGCAATTCGTGGTCGGACAGTACGGTGCGCAGCCCTTGCTTGTATTCGTCGAAGGTCATCCGGTAGAAGTTGCCGAAGAAAAAGAGGTTGGCCGAGCGCCCTTCTGCGGGTGGCATGACGATGCGGCCCGTGGTGTGGATGGGACGCGTGACGAGCGTAGCGAAGATGATGGCCACGAGGCAGGTGAGCAGCAGCAGCGAGGCAGGCAGCGTGAGGCTGGGATGGTCGCGCAGGTAGGCGGCCAGCAGCGGCATGGCGATGGTGATGATCAGCGCGTTGATCGACAACATGATGTTGGCCTTGTTGTCGGCAATGCTGGTCAGGTCGATGTGGTTGCGCAGGGCCGTCTTGAACATCATGCGGCCGCTGGAGCTGTTGTCGAGCAGGCCATCGCGCTTGCGCTTCTCCTTTTTTTGCTTCTTTTTCTTCTTCTTTTCCTTGCGGGCTTCGAGCAGCCGACGCACCATGTCGAGGTTGTCCTGCTTGCCGGCGCCGAAGGTGCGTTGCGCTTCGGGGGTGAAGTACTGGTGGTTTTCGAGGAACGCCACGTTGGTGGCCAGCCATTCCTCGTCCGAATATTCCTCGCCGTAGAAGACGCGGCGCTCGTGGCGCAGGTTGTCGAGCGTGTGCAGGTAGTTGGGGCCGGCCAGATTGTTCAGGTCAGCGTCTTTCATGAGCTGCTCCAGCCGCGTGCGGGGCGGCTCGTCGAGGCGCGTCACGTCGATGAGGCGTTCTACCTGCCGGATGCGCTCCTCGGGGTAGCCCCGACTGCTCAGAAAGGCGCGGGCGATGCGCTTGGAGACCTCTTCGTGTCCTTCGGTCACCTCCGTGAAGCCGGTATCGTGGAACCATGCCGCCAGCTCGAGCAGCTCCAGGTCCGAATCATCGAGACCGGCGCTGCGCCCCAACTGCAGCACGGCATTGCGCACCGATACGGTATGCGCCAGGTTGTGGTAGCGCAACTGCGGATCGAGGCGCGTGGCCAGCAGGTCGAGCACGTATCGTCGTACCGCTTCAATGATATTTTCAGACATGCGGGCGGTTTTGTTTGCCGAAAGGCTGAGTC
>CAYNYN010000348.1:1762-3925 GCA_964401445.1 uncultured Saprospiraceae bacterium
TCTCGATCGCCGACAGCCAAAGGTAAAAAGTAAAACGGCAGGTGATTTTGGCTTTCGCCAAAAGCCGCGTTAAACCGACTGATCCCGATCCGAGAAGGCGATCGGCTTCCGTTTCCTTGGCATCGTTTCACCCAAACACACGAGCCTTATGTCACGTAATGCCCTGCCCTTGCTGCTGGCCCTGTTCACCTGCTTTTTCACTTCCTGCATCCCTTCCATCCAGCCATTCTACACTACCGATCTGCTGACCACCTCCGACGCGCTGGCAGGCGACTGGGTCGCCGAGCAATCGGAAGCCTCGGAAGGCGACCTGCTGCTCGGCACGACCATCAACTGGAAAGTCAAGGCCATGAAAGACGGCAGCTACCGCATACGCATGGAAACGGATGGCAAGGCCGGCTGGTTCGTCGGCTACCTCTTTCGCGCAGGCGATCACCTGCTGCTCGACACCACGCCTGGCGAGGGCCCTGCCGACGAGGGGCTGGCCACCTGCCTCGACGACATGAGCGAGTACCACCTGCTGCCGCTCCATCACCTGTGGCGCGTGCGCTTCGAAGGGGGCAGGCTGCACCTCGACCAGCTCGATCCCGACTGGTTCGAGCAGGCCCTGTCGACCCACCAGACCGACGGGCTGTTGCACGACACCGGCGACATGCAGCTGTTCACTGCCTCGTCGGAAGTGCTGGCTGCCTGGCTGCTGCGCCATGCCGACGAACAGGGATTCTGGGAAGAAGCGCTCGTGCTGCACCCTGCCGGCTGAGCCGCACCACGGGCGCCTTTTCCCCACGTCTGCAGAAAAAGATACCTTGCGGGCAAACCGCAATGAGCAGATGCATTTGAGTGAGATACTGACCCACCTGGGCGAAGACCGCCAACAGTACTTCGAGGCGGTAGCGCCGCCCGTCATCCAGACGAGCAACTTCGCCTTCCGCACGCTCGACGACTTCCGGCAAGCCATCGGCGAGGAGCTCGAGCATCACGTGTACACGCGCGGCAACAATCCCACCGTGGCCATCCTGCGCAAAAAGCTGGCGGCCCTCGAAGGCACCGAGGATGCGCTCGTGCTCGGCAGCGGTGCCGCGGCCGTGGCCACGGCCGTGCTGTCGCAGGTGAGCCAGGGCGACCACGTGGTGTGCGTGCAGAAGCCCTATAGCTGGACGTGGAAGCTGCTGAGCAAGTGGCTGCCCCGCTTCGGCGTGGAAACGACCTTCGTCGATGGGCGCGAGCTGGCCAACTTCGAAGCGGCGCTCCGCCCCAACACGCGCCTCATCTATCTGGAAAGCCCCAACAGCCTCACCTTCGAGCTGCAGGACCTCGAAGGAGTGGCCCGGCTGGCGCGCAGCCGCGGCATCGTCACGGCCATCGACAACAGCCATTGTTCGCCCGTTTTCCAGAACCCTGCGGCCTTCGGCATCGACATCGTGATCCATTCGGGCACCAAGTACCTCAACGGCCACAGCGACGTGGTCAATGGCGTCATTTGCTCGAGCAAAAAGATCATCCGCTCCATCTTCGAAAACGAGTTCATGACGCTGGGGGCCATCATCTCGCCCCACGACGCCTGGCTGATCCTGCGCGGTCTGCGCACGCTCGAGCTGCGCATGCAGCGCTCCGACGCCTCGGCCATGAAGGTGGCGGCCTTCCTGCGCGACCACCCGCGCGTGCGCCAGGTGCTGCATCCGCTGATGCCCGACTTCCCGCAGTACGAGCTGGCCCGCAAGCAGATGCGTGGCTCGGGCGGCCTGTTCAGCTTCCTGCTCGACGTCGACACACTCGAAGCAGCCGAACGCTTCTTCGCCAACCTGAATCGCTTCCTGCTGGCCGTCTCATGGGGTGGATACGAGTCGCTGGTGTTGCCCACCGCCGCATTCTACAACATCCCCGGCAAGCCCGACTCGCCCCTGCCCTTCCAGCTCGTGCGCCTCTACGTGGGGCTCGAAGACCCGGACTGGCTGATCGAAGACCTGGCCCAGGCGTTGGAGCGGATGTAGATGGGAGAGGAGTGAGGAGTGAGGAGGGTGGTGAATGGATGCCATGTTGGTAGGATTTCAGGGTTGAGACGCGGCTGCGCCGCGATGTTGAGACTCGCTATCGCTCGGTGTTGAGACGCCGCCCAGGGCGGCGATGTTGAGTCAGGGCCAGCAAGCGTTTTGGAAAAAACTG
>CAYNYN010000349.1:0-3891 GCA_964401445.1 uncultured Saprospiraceae bacterium
GACGGGGGAATTTCCAGCTTTGAGTCTCCTGCAAGGAATGGTTGAGCGTGTAGCGTTGAGGGTTGAGGGTTTGAGTTTAAAGTTTAGTGTTTAGTGTTTAAAGTTGATTTACAGCGTTGTTGTAAATCAAAATTTTACATCCATCGTCTGTCGTCCATCGTCCATCGACTTTTTGCAGTAGACTCATCCATCAAACCCTCGTAAGCGGGATTATTATTTTGGCCGCCCAAAACGGGCAAGCCATGAAAACTTTTTTGCGCAAGCTGAAGCGCGATCCACGTTGGCTGAAGTGGGGCCTGAACCTTTACCCGCCGTTTCTCGGTGCCGGCATACGCGTCCGTACCATCAGCGCCGACTACCGGCGTGCCGTGGTCGAGATGCCGCTGCGCTGGTACAACCGCAACTACGTGGGCACCCATTTTGGCGGCAGCCTGTACAGCATGACCGACCCGCTCTATATGCTCATGCTCATGAACGTGCTCGGCCCCGACTACATCGTTTGGGACCAGGCGGCCACCATCGTCTTTCGGCGGCCTGGGCGCAGTACCGTGCGGGCTGAGTTCGAGCTTACCGACGAGGTGATCGAAGACATCCGGCGGCGTGTGGCCGGCGGCGAGGCCTGGCGACCGAAGTTCACGGTGGAAGTCAGGGATGAAGAAGGGACGGTCGTGGCCGAGGTGGAAAAAGTACTGTACGTGCGCCTGAAGCGACCGCCCCAGGGGGGCTGAGGCGTGCTTTCGCAAAAAATGAAATACCCGCATCGCATGCGCATCCATCTGCTCGAACCCTTTTTTGGCGGCAGCCATCGCGAGTGGGCGCTCGGCTATCAGCGGCACAGCTGCCACGAGGTGGAGCTGCACACCCTGCCGGGCAGCTACTGGAAATGGCGCATGTGGGGTGGGGCGGTGGCGCTGGCGCGCAAATACCGCGAGGGGCTGCCCCTGCCCGAGTTGTGGCTGGCCACCGACATGCTCGACCTGGCCACCTTCCTCGGGCTGCTGCACGACGTGCCGGGCGCGGCAGCCGTGCCCGTGGTGGCCTGGTTTCACGAAAACCAGCTGACCTACCCGTGGTCGCCTACCGATGCCGACGTGGGGGCCGGGCGCGACATGCAGTATGCTTTCATCAACTTCACCACGGCGCTGGCGGCCGGCCGCATCGTGTTCAACTCGGCCTTCCATCGCGACAGCTTCCTGCATGCGCTGCCCCGCATGCTGCGCCGCTTTCCCGACCGGCGCCAGCGCGACCTGGTGCCCGCGCTGTGGGACAAGGCACACGTGTTGCCCGTGGGCCTCGAGCTGAAGGCGCTCGATGCCTGGGCCGACACCCCGCGCCCCACAGGACCGCCCATCGTGCTGTGGAACCATCGCTGGGAATTCGACAAGGGACCCGAGCCGTTCTTCAGGGCGCTGATGGCGCTGGCCGACGAAGGCGTGCCGTTCCGGCTGGTGGTGCTGGGCGAAAGCTTCGCGCGCAGCCCCGCCATTTTTGCGGAAGCGAGGGAGCGGCTGGCCGACCGCATCCTGCACTGGGGCTTCGTGCCCGACAAGGCCGAGTACTACCGCTGGCTGTGGCGCGCCGACATCCTGCCCGTGACGTCCATCCACGACTTTTTCGGTATCAGCGTGGTGGAAGCCATCTGGTGCCGCTGCTGGCCCCTGCTGCCGCGCCGCCTGGCCTATCCCGAGCACCTGCCGGGGGAAGCCTTCGCGGCGCATTTCTACGCGACCGACGAGGACTTCCTGCCGGCCCTGCGCCAGCTGCTCACGTCCTGGCAGCCGGCGATGGCCCAACGTACGGAAGCCTGCCGCGCGGCGGTGGCCCGATACGACTGGTCGGTGCAGGCGCCGGCATACGACGCGCTGTGCGAAGCGGCCGTCAGCGCAGGTAGGACGCCCCGTTGACGTCGAGGATGGCGCCGGTGCAGTAGGTGGCTTCCTCGGAAGCGAGGAAGAGGATGGCCGCGGCGATCTCTTCGGGTCGGGCGGCACGGCCCAGCGGGCTCTGCTTGCGCACCTCGTCGCCGGCGGGGCCGTGCAGGTGCGGCGCGGCCATGTCGGTATCGACCCAGCCGGGGGCCACGCCCGTCACGATGACGTTGTGGGGTGCCAGGGCCTGTGCCAGCGACTGGGTGAGCTGGTTGAGGCCGGCCTTGGCGGCGCCGTAGCCGGGTGCCCGAGGCTCGCCCCGGTAGGCGCCGCGCGAGCTGACGTTGACGATGTGGCCGCCGCCCTGCTGCATCATCTGCCGGGCGGCGAGGTAGCACATTTGGGCCGCCGCCGTGAGGTTGACCTGCAGGTGGCGCTGCCACTGCTCGAGCCAGGCCTCGTAATCGAGCTCCTGCACGGGGTGCAGCTCGTAGATGCCCGCGTTGTTGACCAGGATATCGAGGCCGCCCAGCTCGCGCACGGCCGTGTCCATCACGCGGCGGGCCACGCTGGCCGAGGCGATGTTGCCCTTGATGGCGATGTGGCCCGCGCCGGGCATGGCCTGGATGGTTTTAAGGGCGGCTTCCTTGTTGGCCACGAAGTTGATGGCCACGCGCGCGCCTTCTTTTGCGAAAGCGATGGCCGTGGCACGGCCGATGCCTCTCGAGCCACCGGTGATGAGTACGCGCTTGCCGGAAAATCGCATGGGGGGAGTTTATTTGTCGGGAACGATACCTACGAGCTTGAACTGCTTTTGCCCCTCGGCCACCACGGGCGCGAAGTACAGCCGCACCTTCTCGGGTTGGGTGCCTTCGGCGGGTTCTTCCCGTTCTACTTCCAGCCAGAAGGCCTCCACACCGGGTTCGAGATCCAAATTTCTTGCCAGCGTGCTGTCGACCACCACGCGCCTGAGCTCGAAGGGGTTGGTCGAGTAGATTTGTCCGATCATCCACCAGGTGAGGATGCTGGTCAGCTTGTCGCGAAGGGTGGGGGCATCCACCTGGCGGGTGCCTTTTTCGCCGAGCCAGCGGCCAGGGATGGTGAGGGGCAGGCGCGACAGGCGCGCCACGCGGGCCCCGTCGCCTTCTTCGGTGGCCTCCTGAAATTCGGACCAGAAGACTTCCAGCTCATAGGGCGGGCGCTGTGCCTGCGTGGCAGTGTCGGCTGCGGCAGGAGGTGCAGGCGTTTGCTCCTGGCGCGTGGGGGCCTGCTGCTGCTCGGCAGCATTTTGGCGGCAGCCAAAAAACAGGAAGATCATACAGGCGAGCAGGGGAAGAATCGGGCGTTTCATGTGCGTGAATGTTGGTGTTGCTGCCAAAGGTACGGCCTTGTTCGGGCCCGGCAAGCGTCATGAAGCGGACGAAAGGCACTGGCAGAAATTGGTACCTTTGCAACCTGGCAAGGGCTTTATGCGTTAAGGCGATTGTGATTCATTTTTCAACAGTCAAAACTACCTGACCATGGCATTGGAACTGACCGACGCAAACTTCAAGGAAAACGTACTCGATAACGAAGGGGTAGCCCTCGTGGATTTTTGGGCGGCCTGGTGCGGCCCCTGCCGCATGATCGCTCCCATCGTCGAAGAGCTGGCAAAGGAGTATGAGGGCAAGGCCGTCATCGGCAAAATGGACGTGGACAGCAACCCCGCCACCCCGCTCGAATACGGCATCCGCAGCATCCCCACCTTGCTCATCTTCCGCGGCGGCCAGCTCGTGGACAAGCACGTGGGTGTCATCACCAAAGCGGCGCTGGCAGAAAAGATCGATGCGCAACTCAAGGCGCTCGAAGTCTGAGCGCATTTGGCGAAAAAATGCTACCCACTGAAGGCCTGGAACGCTCGCGTTTCGGGCCTTTCTGCTTGTGAGGGGGGCATGTGTTTCAGATTTTAGTTTAAAGTTTAAAGTTTAGTGTTTAAAGTTGATTGTCATTCATTTGTGAATGAATTTGTATGTCCATTGTCCAT
>CAYNYN010000350.1:0-3888 GCA_964401445.1 uncultured Saprospiraceae bacterium
CTGACCATAGAAGGCATGACTTGCAGCGGCTGTGCCCGCGGCATCGAGCGCAAGCTGAACCAACTGGAAGGCATAGGCGACTGCACCATTTCGTACGAGACGGGGCGCGGCCGGGTGGCGTTTGACGAAAGTCGCCTTTCACCAAATGAAGTGGTGGCGGCCGTAGAAGGTGCCGGCTATCGCGTGGTGCATTCCGAGCTGCGCCCCGACGAAGGCGACGCACCTCTTTACGACCTGATCATCATCGGCGGGGGCTCGGCAGCCTTCTCGGCGGCCATCAAGGCCGAAGAGCTGGGCCTGCGCACCCTCATGATCAATGGGGGCCTGCCTTTCGGCGGCACCTGCGTCAATGTGGGTTGCGTGCCATCCAAGTACCTGATTCGCGCAGCCGAAGCGGCCTGGCATGCCCGCCATGTGCGTTTCCCGGCGGTGCAGCCCAGGGGCGTGGAGGTCGACTTCGCGCGCTTGATCGCCGACAAGCGGGCGCTCGTGCGCGAGATGCAGCAGAAGAAGTACATGGACGTGGTGGCCGACTTCCAGCACCTCACCCTGGTGACAGGGCGGGCCGAGCTGGTCGATGCGCAGACGGTGCTGGTGGACGGCCAACGACGCTATCGGGGGCTGAAAATCCTGCTGGCAACGGGCGCGCGCACCAACGTGCCGGCCATCGAGGGCCTCGAGGAAATCGGCTACCACACCAACCGCACCCTCTTCGAGCTGGAGGAGCTGCCGCAGCGTATGACGGTGATGGGAGCCGGCTACATCGGGCTGGAGATCGCGCAGGCATTCAGTCGGCTGGGCAGTCGCGTGCGCATCATCGAGTTCACCGACCGCGTATTGCGTCGCGAGCAGCCCGATGTGAGTGCCGCCGTGCAGGCCCAGCTCGAGGCCGAAGGCATCGAAGTGTTGCCCAACTTCCGGGCTTTTCTCTTCGAAAAAAAGGACGGCCGCACGCGCATCCACTGCAAGTGTCCCGACGGCAGCACCACCGTGCTCGAAGAGCCCGGCATCGTGGTCGTCGCCACGGGCATCCGGCCCAATACCGAGGGCCTGGGCGCCGAGCGCGTGGGCCTGCAGCTCGATGCGCGCGGCCACATCGTGGTGGATGCGCACATGCGCACCAACGTGCCGAACATCTTTGCCGCGGGCGACGTGGCCAGCACGCCGGCCTACGTGTACACGGCCGCCTACGAGGGGAAAGTGGCGGTGGAGAATGCGTTCACTTCGGCGGGCACCACCGTCGATTATTCGGCCTTGCCGTGGGTGGTGTTCACCGATCCGCAGGTGGCAGGAGCAGGCATGGACGAGGCGCAGGCAGAAGCCGCAGGCATGCCCTGGGAAGTGAGCAAGCTGCCGCTGACGGAGGTGCCGCGCGCCATCGCCGCCAACGACACGCGCGGCTTCATCAAGCTCATCCGCAACCCCGAGACCGACCTGCTGCTCGGCGCGCGCATCGTGGCGCCCGAAGGGGGCGAGCTCGTACAGATGCTGAGCATGGCCATCCGACACCGCATTCCCGTGTCGGAGCTGGCCACGAGCCTGTATCCGTACCTGACGCTGAGCGAAGGCATCAAGCTGGCGGCCATCACTTTCGGAAAAGACGTGCGCAAGCTGAGCTGCTGTGCCTCCTGACCCTCACGAATGGTTGGAGAACCAGCCGCCGGAATGGCCTCTCCTCGTGCGCATCTTCGGCCGGTCGAAGGTGTCGCGGGGCAGGAAATATTGGGGATGGGAAGCAGCATCTTCGGCCTCGGGGGTGTCACCGCTTTCGTCTTCGTCTTCTTCGACCATGTCGCGAAACCACCAGGCAACGAAGATGCCGACCAGGCCGCCCAACAGGTGGCTTTCCCACGAGATGCCCTCCTGATTGGGCAGGATGCCTGCCATATAGCCGCTATACAACAGGGTGACGATGAGCGTCAGCACGATGGCTTTGAGGCTGCGCCGAAAAACGCCCGTCCAGAAAATGAAGGCAACCAGTCCGTACACCACCCCGCTCGCGCCGATGTGATAGACGGGACGCGCGAAAAGCCACACGGCCATGCCCGTCAGCAGGTAGATGAGCCAGAAAGCGCGCCAGCCGGCACGCGGATAGAAGGCCAGCAGGGTGACCGTGAGCAGGAACAGCGGCACCGTATTGGACAAAAGATGCCGAAAGTCGGCGTGGATGAGCGGCGAGAGCAGGATGCCCCGCAGGCCGGAGATGTCGCGCGGATAGACGCCGAACATGCCCAGCTCGACGCCGCTGAGCACCTGAAACAGGTGCACGGCCCACAGCACGCCAATGAGGATGAGGGGACCACGCAGGATTTTTTTCCAGTCGATGGCTTCGGCGTTGCGGGGTTGGTCCGGCGATGTCATGGCGAGATGGTTTTTCAGGACAACAATTGGACGATCTGCAGCAGGGTGGGGTTCAGATCCTGATGGTGCTTGATGGCTTTTTCGAAAGGCGTGTACACGATGTCGCGGTGGATGATGCCCACCATGACGCCGCTTTTCCCTTCCTTCAACGCACGCACGCACTCCATGCCGATGCGACTGGCGCGCACGCGCTCCATGCAGGTGGGTCGTCCGCCGCGCTGCACGTGCCCCAGGATGGTGACGCGCGCCTCGATGTGGGGCAGATGGGCCTGTACCTTGCGCGCCACCTCGACGGCGCCGCCCTCGTCGTCGCCTTCTGCCACCACGATGATGTTGGCGCGTTTGCGGCGCTCGAAGTTTTGCTGCAGCAGGCGCACCAGCGCATCCAGATTGGTGCGGCTCTCGGGTACCAGCACGGCCTCGGCACCCGTAGCGATGCCCGTAGCCAGCGCGATGAAGCCGGCATCGCGGCCCATCACTTCGACGAAGAAGACGCGGTCGTGCGAGTTGGCCGTGTCCTTGATGTTGTCGATGGCGTTCATGGCCGTATTGATGGCCGTGTCGTAGCCGATGGTGTAGTCGGTGCCGTACAGGTCGTTGTCGATGGTGCCGGGCGCGCCCACGATGCGCAGGTCGGGGTACTCCTTCATGAAGACGTGTGCGCCGGTGAAGGTGCCATCGCCACCGATGGCCACGAGCCCCTCGATGCCGCGGGCTTTCAGTTGCTCGTAAGCCTGGCGTCGCCCTTCGGGCGTGCGGAAGGCTTCGCTGCGCGCCGAATGCAGGATGGTGCCGCCCAGCTGGATGATGTTGCTCACGTCGCGTATGCCGAGCGGGCGAAACTCGCCGTCGATCATGCCCTGGTAGCCGCGGCAGATGCCCCAAACTTCCATGCCGTAGCTGATGGCCGTGCGCACCACCGCGCGCAGGCAGGCATTCATGCCGGGGGCGTCGCCGCCAGAGGTAAAGACTCCGATGGTTTTCATTCAGGTGGTTTGGCGTTTGGGTAGATACGAAAGTAAGGATTATGGCCAAATATCCTCGATGCGAGGTGAACCGGGCAAATGCCCCGACAAGGAGTTTGAGTTCCCTGCAAAAAATGGTTGAGTGTTTGAGTTTATAGTTTAAAGTTTAGTGTTTAAAATTTATTATCAGTGTTTTATGGATGAGGGCTGTGTGTCTATTGTCTATCGTCCATCGTCCATCGTCTTTTTGCAGCAGGCTCTTCTTTCAAAACCGCAGCTTTCAGACGCATTTTTTGTTACACAGAGCTGCACAGAGTACACACTGAGGATCACCAAGTTTTGGTGAAATCGGTTGAATCGGTGAAACCGGTTGATCGTGTAGCGTGTAGCGTTGAGTGTTTGGCTCACACAATGTAGTTCCCCTTTTTCGCGAAGTGCACCATCTCAACATCGCTGCGCCTGTTCCCGGCAGGCTGGGACAGGCGCCGATTATCGGGATAGCAGCGTCTCAACATCGCCGCCGTGGGCGGCGTATCAACATCGAGCGCAGGCGACCTGTTCC
>CAYNYN010000351.1:0-3865 GCA_964401445.1 uncultured Saprospiraceae bacterium
CTCTTCTCTCCTCTCTCCTCACGCTCTCCGTCACTCCGTCTCTCCTTCCCCTTCGAACCCCTTGACCGACTGCCACCACAGCCAGGCGAGGTTGCGCAGCTCGCTGCCCAGGATGCGGCGGTCGAGTGAGGTGAACTCCACATCGGAGCGCAGGGCCACCTCGTGCCACTCGATGCGTATGCCGGGCGTGCGATGGGCGCGCAGCAAAAACTCGAGATCGAACAGGTAGCGGGGGATGCGCACCTGCAGGAAGATGGGACGCGCCTTGCGGTTGAAACCCTTGAGGCCCGTTTGCGTGTCGCTATGCGGCAAGCCGAACAAGAGGCGGATGCCTATGCGCAACAGAATGGACACGAAGCGTCGCAGCCGGGGCACCTTGCGGTAATGGTCGGGACCTTTCACGCCGGCCACCACGTCGGGGCCGTCGGGGCGGATGAGCCGATGCACCAGAGCCACCATGCAGTCGTGCTCGAAAGGGAAGTCCACGTCGGTGTAGAGGTAATAGTCGGCATCGATGTGACGCACGCCATGACGCAGGGCAAAGCCCTTGCCGTAGTTGTGGCTGAACATGTGGAACTGCATGTGCGGAAAGGTCCTGCCCAGCATCTTGAAACGGTCGGGCGTCATTTCCGGGCTCATGCCGTCCACCACCAGCACGGGGATCAGCTCGACCTCGGGCAGGCGCTGCTGCAGTGCTTCGACGTGGTCGCGAAACACCAGATGCCACTGCTCCCCAGGGCGAAAACAAGGCACTACGAGCGCAACTGAAGGACGGTCCATGCGGCAAAAATGGAGCTTTCAGGTCACAATAAGGCAGAAAACACCCGATCATAGCGCCGGCGAATGAAGATGAAGACCGCATCAAGAGGATGGAACTGACGGTTGAGACTCTCTGCGCTCGATGTTGATAGCCGCTGCGCGGCCTGTTGAGACGCCGCTGTCGCGGCGATGTTGAGACGCGGCTTCGCAGCGCTGTTGAGATGGAGCACTTCGCGAAAGAGGGGAACTACGTTGTGTGAGCCAAACACTCAACGCTACACGATCAACCGATTCAACCGGTTTCACCGATTCACCCGATTCCACCAAAACTCGGTGGAACTCCGTGTGTACTCCGTGAAACTCTGTGTAACAATAAAGAACGGTTGGCAACTCGCATGAACCACCAGGGCGGTATGGACGAAAAGGGAGCCCGGCCGATTGCATACCTTTGCGCCATCATTTTCCAGGCAGAAAAAATTCGAACCGACAATGAAGTTTTTCATCGACACGGCCAATCTCGATCAGATCCGCGAAGCCCTCGAGCTGGGCATCCTCGACGGCGTGACCACCAACCCTTCGCTCATGGCCAGGGAAGGCATCAAGGGCGAGGCAGCCATCCGCGCCCACTACAAGGCCATCTGCGAGCTGGTGGACGGCGACGTGAGCGCCGAGGTCATCAGCACCGACTTCGAAGGCATGATTCGCGAGGGGCAGGAGCTGGCCCATATCGCCGACAACATCGTGGTGAAAGTGCCCATGACGCGCGAGGGCGTGCGGGCATTGAGCTGGTTCCGCGCCCACGGCATCCGCACCAACTGCACGCTGGTGTTCTCGGCAGCGCAGGCGCTGCTGGCCGCCAAGGCCGGTGCCACCTACGTGTCGCCCTTCATCGGCCGCATCGACGACATCAACTGGGACGGCATGGCGCTCATCCGCCAGATCGCCGAGCTGTATGCCGTGCAGGGCTTCGAGACCGAGATCCTGGCCGCCTCCATCCGCAGCGCACGCCACATCGTCGAAGCGGGCCTGGCCGGCGCCGACGTGGTGACCTGCCCCCTCAACTCCATCCTCGGCCTGCTCAAGCACCCGCTGACCGACATCGGCCTGGAGCGCTTCCTGGCCGACTACCGGAAGTCGCAGGAAGGGTGACGGGATGGGACCATCGATGATGGTCCATAGACGAGGGACGAAGCTGCCTCTTTTCCGTCAGATCGCGTCTCCGCGCAATTGCCGGTAGCGCTTGCGCGCCTCCACGGCCAGGATGCTGCTGGAGTAATCGAGGAAGAGCTTTTCGTACAGCTCCATCGCCTTGTCGGGCTGGTGGAGCACGTTGTCGTAGAGCTGGGCCAGCTCGTACAGCGCGTTGTCGGCGCGAATCTCTTCGGGATGCTTTTCGACGATCTGCTCATAGGCCGCAATGGCGTCCTCGTAGCGGCGCAGCTTGGTGTAGATGTGGGCTTTGGCGTAGAGGACGTCGTCTTCGAGCGAATGGCCGGGAAACTTCTGCAGCAGCGTGTCGAGTTTGGCGAAAGCCTCGTCGAAGCGGTTCTGGAAGATGAGCAGCTCGGCCTGGGCGTAGAGCTGCAGCGACTCGGCCGTGGTGTCGAGGCCGAGGTTGTCCATGATGAAGATCGACAGGTCGAGCGCGTCGTTGGCGATGAGCTTCGAGGTAGAGGCCTTGAGCACCTTGCACTGCGCCTGCGCCCACTCGAAGTCGCCGATATAGTACGAGAGGCGGGCATTGCGCAGGCGCGCCTCGTGGCCCAGCCGATCCTCCTTGAAGGCCTTGTCCACCTGACTGTACAGCAGGGTGGCCTCCCACACGTCGCCCGTCATGAGGTACAGGTCGCCCAGCCGCAGCTTGGCCTCGCCGAGCAGTTGGGGCTTGAGGCCCGGCAGCTCGACCACCTGCTTGAGGATGTCGATGGCTTTGGGCAGGTCGTGCAGGTAGTTGGCTTCGAGGTCGGCCAGCTCCATCATCAGCTCGGCCGTGGCGGTGTTGCGGCCGAACTCGTCGAGAAAGGTCTCGTAGGCCGTTTCCAGCTCGCGCAAGTCGGCTTCCTCCCACTCGTAGCCACGCACCAGCTTCTCGCGGCGGGCGCGCAGGGCTTCGCGCTTGGCGTCGATGTAGAAGGTGGAGGTGGGCCCTTTCTCTTCGACGATGTAGTCGAAGGCGGCGATGGCGGCATCCCAGGCGCCGTCCATGGCGGCGATGCGCCCCAGCCGATAGACGCGGCTGCCGTTCTCGTCGAGGCGGCGGTCGAGTGCTTTGGCCTGCCGCAGCGCATTGCGGTAGTCGCCTTTCTGGATGAACAGCCAGGTGAGCAGCTCGACGAACTGGATGGCGTTTTTGTCCTGCTGGATGCGCTGGTAGAGCTGGCGCTGCAGCTCGGCATAGTCTTCCTCGCCCTGCAGGTTGCGCTCCAGCAAGGCCTGGATATTGCCCAGACGGGCAGGGTTCATGGCCAGGCTATTGAGGTAGTGCTCCACCATCTTTTCGGTGTTGCCCATGCGGCGGTACAGCTCGGCCAGGTTGTAGGAAAAGATGTAGGGATCCTTGAGCAGCTCGCTGCCCCGCTCGTAGGCCTGGATGGCGTAGTCGTATTTGCGCAGCGAGGTGAAGGCACTGGCCACGCGCGTGATGCCAAACTGGTCGGCAGGCATCTTGCGCAGGGCCTCGGCATAGTACTTTTCTGCTTCTTCGAGCTGGTATTGCTGTTCTTTCAGGTAGCCGAGCGTGACGTAGAGCTTCACGCGGTCGGGGTGCCGCTTCAGCTCCTTGCGAATGGCCTTTTCCGGCTCGTCGTACTCACCCACGGCAATCAGCGCCTGCACGTAGCGATCGAAATAAAATTCCTGCCGCGGCTGCTCGTCGTACAGCTTTTTGTACAGGGCCGCCGCTTTCTCGTATTCGCCGTTGAGGTAGTATTGTTGTGCCAGCTGGGCTTCCTGGGCCGTAGCAGCCAGGGCGAGCCAAAGCGCGGCGATGGTGAAGAAAAACCTCATGTCGATTCTGTTTTTTCAGATGAGTCTGCTGATTCAATGGTTGAGGGTTGAGCGTGTAGCGTTGAGGGTTTTTTCAAAGAGGAATCGAGGATTCGAGGAA
>CAYNYN010000352.1:0-3854 GCA_964401445.1 uncultured Saprospiraceae bacterium
AGCTTACACCGAAGCACAGAAGGAGCTGGCTGCCCTGGCCCGGGCGCTGGCCCATCCGGCGCGGGTGGCCATTTTACAGCTTTTGATGAAGGAGCGCAGGTGCCATTGCGGCGGACTGACGGACATACTGCCGCTGGCGCAGGCCACCGTGTCGCAACACCTGAAGGAACTGAAGCTGGCAGGCTTCATCAAGGGCACCGTGGAGGGCAAAAACGTGTGCTATTGCCTGGACGAGGACAAGCTCGGGCAGATCCACACCCTGCTCGGCGGCTTTCTGGATCAGCTATGCGAGGGGAAATGAAGGCTCTGCAGGTTGGCGTGTAGCGTCGAGGGGTTGTCGTGACAAGCCCCAACAAAATCGGACCTGACCAAACTTGTCGGGGAAGCAGGCCGTGACGGATAATCCGTATGGGCTCTTCCATGGTCTATCGTCCATCGACTATCGGCTGGCTTTTTCAGCAAGCGCAAACCTGAATTTTCTCACATAAAAACCAGACCATGCAAAATCCGGAGGAAATCAAGCGGATGGTACGCGAGAAATACGCGGCCATTGCCCAACAAAGCAAGGAAGAGAACGAAAAATCGTGTTGCGGCGCCGGTGGCTGCTGCGACAGCATCGACTACACCATTTTCAGCGACGACTACAGCGGCATGGAAGGCTACGTGCCTGACGCCGATCTGGGTCTGGGCTGCGGCCTGCCCACCGAGTTTGCCCGGATCCGGCCCGGCGACACGGTGGTGGACCTGGGCTCGGGCGCCGGCAACGACTGCTTCGTGGCGCGCGCGCTCACCGGCCCCGAAGGCAAGGTCATCGGCATCGACATGACGGAGGCCATGATCGAAAAGGCGCGCGCCAATGCCCGCAAGCTGGGCTTCACCAACGTCACCTTCCGCCTGGGCGAGATCGAAGACATCCCCATGGGCGGCAACCGCGCCGACGTGGTGATCAGCAACTGCGTGCTCAACCTGGTGCCCGACAAGCGCCAGGCGTTCAGCGAGATCTACCGCATCCTCAAGCCGGGCGGCCACTTCAGCATCTCCGACGTGGTGACGCGGGGCGCCCTGCCCGAAGGGCTGCAGCAGGATGCCGAGATGTACGCGGGCTGTGTGGCCGGCGCCATCGACATCGAGGAGTACCTGGGCATCATCCGTGCGGCGGGCTTCGAGGACGTGCACGTGCAGAAAGAGAAGGAGGTGCGCCTGCCCGACGAGCTGTTGTCGAAGTACCTGAGCGAGGAAGAGATCGCCGAGTGGAAAAACAGCGATCGTGGCATCTACAGCATCACGGTCTTCGGCCGCAAGCCCGCCGCCGAAGGCTGCTGTCAGCCCGGCAGCGGCTGTTGTTGACACGCCGGTGAAGGAAAAACCTGCGAGGCGCGCTACTTTTGGCGTGCCTCATTTTTTTACCACCAAAATCGAAAACCCATGATGAACGGACTCGTACACGCCCACTCGGGCCTGCGCTGGATCCTGCTGGCCCTGCTCGTCGCGCTCGTGTGGCAAGCCTGGCAAAAGAGCCGCAGCGGTGCCGAATACACCGACCGCGACCGCAAGCTCAACCTCTACACGCTCATCGTCACGCACGTGCAGCTCCTGCTCGGCCTGGCCCTTTACATCCATTCCGACAAGGTCAATTTCGATTCGTCGTCCTGGTCGGTGGCCGTGACGCGCTTCTTCACCCTCGAACACAGCCTCATGATGCTCATCGCCATCGCGCTGATCACCATCGGCTACAGCAAGGCCAAGAAAGCCGCCGACAGCGCCGCCAAATGGCGCACCACCCTGCGCTACAACCTCATCGCCCTGATCCTCATCCTCGTGGCCATACCCTGGCCGTTCCGCGGCTTTGGCAGCGGCTGGTTCTGAGCGATGCCGCACGGAGCAGGTGGACGAAGGCGGGGTGCCTTCGTCCATCCACTGTCTCAATACCTCCAGCTCGTCAGATCGGCGCCTTCGGGCGCCGTTTCTTCTATGCGCTTAAGGATTTTGGGCAGGTACATGGTGTTGTAGCGCAGGCGCGAGATGGCATTGGGCAGGTCGGGATCGCCGTTCCAGCAGTGCTCGGCCCGGTCGCCGTAGCGGACCTCGCCGCCGTAGTAGGGGTTGGTAGTGCTTTCCAGAAACTCCTCCATCAGATACACGGCGTTGTTGAGGTAGTAGTTGTCCATGTCGCCGCAGTAGATGTGGATTTTGCCTTCGAGCCTGGGGCCGAGCTGTTCCCAGTCGCGCGCGAGGATGTAGCGCAGGTCGTAGTTTTCGCGCCAGTAGGCCGCCACCTCGTGGTCGATCTCGCCGGTGTACTTGTCCCAGATGGGTGCCGGATAGCCGTCGGGGCCTGTGGGGCTGTAGACGGCCTGCCAGATGTCCCACTGATCGCCCGAGCGCGATTTGGTGCCGAGGGCCAGCTCTCGGTGGTTCATGTCGCGCAGGCTGGCCGTGACGTGCCCCAGCCAGTCGCGCTTGCCCGGGCGCAGCGTTTGCCGAAAGGCGCCCTCGTAGTAGTAGGCGTTTTCATCTTCGTAGATGTTGACCAGGCAGTAGGCCCTGAAGTCGATGGGATCGGGGCAGGCGGCGAAGCAGCCGTTGTACTCGTCGGGATAGAACACCTGTGCGGCCAGCGCCTCCCAGCCGCCGGTGGAGCCCCCGTAGAGGAAGCGCGCCCAGCCCTCGCCGATGCCGCGAAACTGCTTTTCGATGTAGGGGATCAGCTCGTAGGTGATGGCGTCGCCCCACGGGCCGAGGTTGGCCGAGTTGACGGCATAGCTGTCGTCGTAGTAGGGGTTGGCGTGCTGGATGTCCACCACGATGAAGCGCGGGAAGGTGTCGCTGATCCATGTCTGGTAGAAGTTCCAGGCCTCCTGCTGCACGATGCGGTTGTAGCCCTTGAGGCGGAAGCGGGCCGAGCTGTCGGGCTCGAGGTTGGGATCGGGCGGCTCGGTACGGAAGCCGGGAAAATCGTGGTGCCAGTGGCCGTGGAAGACCATCAGGGGGTAGTGCGCTTCGGGATGGTCGGCCCAGCCGTGCGGCAGCAGCACGTGGGCGCCGATGTACATGTCGCGGCCCCAGAAGGCACTCAGCAGCTCGCTGCGGATCCGGATGTGCTTGATATATTCGGTGTCTTTCGGCTTGGGCATGGGCGGGTTCACCTCCGTCATGGTGATGCGGATGGCACCGCCCGCCTCGGGATCGATGAACACGCGGCGCGGCTTGCTGAAGAGGTTGCCCGGCTCGCGCCGGAAATTCTGGCCTGCCTCCCAGCTCGCCGGCAGCTTGACGGTGTGGCCGTTGGCCAGGTGGTAGGTGTCGTAGCGGTGCAGCATGGCCTGGACCCAGTATTCGCCCCTGGGGATCTTCTGGATGCTCTCGATCGGATATCCGAACACGCCGGCATCGATCACGGCCTCTTCATCGGGGCGCAATCCTTCCACGTCGATGCCGAAGACGAGCTGGGTGCCCGGGTCGTCGTTCACCTGGTATCGCGGCTCGGCGCGGTCGTTGTCGGCAATGAAGAGCAGCACGCGGCCATCGAGCGGCTCGGCAGAGGCTTCGCGCGAAAAGCTGATGCGAAACGAGAAGGGCTGCGGCTGGGCCTGCGCAAGGGCAGGCAGCCAGAACAGCAGGAGCAGGAAAGACGGGAAGCGCATGGAACGAATTTTTTTGTTGGAAAAAACGTCCACCCAATTTAGCGGCTTTCGCCAAAAACGACCGCCCGCCCAGGGACGCCCCTGCGAAAAAACTGCACCGAATGGCGCACCCTGCCCAACCCTTTCGGCGCGTGCACCCGTCTGTGCCTCCTGCGTACCTTGCGCCCTCGAAACCGAAGATTTCCCCGCAAAACGAAACCCATGCGCCTG
>CAYNYN010000353.1:0-2128 GCA_964401445.1 uncultured Saprospiraceae bacterium
TTGGGGCAGTAGCGCCAGCCTTCATTCCGATTCCACCAATTCCGGCTCGTCCTTTTCCACCTTCAGGTTCTCGATGATGAATTCCTGGCGCTGGGGCGAGTTTTTGCCCATGTAGTAGGCCAGCACCGTGTCGATGTCGGAGTCGTCGCCCATGACCACGGGAATGAGGCGGATGTTTTCGCCGATGAAGTCGCGAAACTCTTCGGGTGAGATCTCGCCCAGCCCCTTGAAGCGCGTGATCTCGGGCTTGCCCTTGAGCTTGCGGATGGCTTCCTGCTTCTCGGCCTCGTTGTAGCAGTAGATGGTCTGCTGCTTGTCGCGCACGCGGAACAGGGGCGTCTCGAGGATATACAGGTGGCCGGCCCGCACCAGGTCGGGGAAGAACTGCAGGAAGAAGGTCAGCAGCAGCAGGCGGATGTGCATGCCGTCCACGTCGGCGTCGGTGGCGATGACCACGCGGTTGTAGCGCAGGCCGTCGAGCCCGTCCTCGATGTTGAGGGCATGCTGCAGCAGGTTGAACTCTTCGTTCTGATAGACGACCTTCTTGGTCAGACCGTAGCAGTTGAGCGGTTTGCCGCGCAGGCTGAACACGGCCTGCGTCTGCACGTCGCGCGCCTTGGTGATGGAGCCGCTGGCCGAGTCGCCCTCGGTGATGAAGATGGTGGTGGCCAGCCGGTCCTCTTCCGACACCTTGCGGCTGGAGTCGTTGAAGTGCAGGCGGCAGTCGCGCAGCTTCTTGTTGTGGAGGTTGGCCTTTTTGGCGCGTTCGTTGGCCAGCTTCTTGATGCCGGCGATCTCCTTGCGTTCGCGCTCCGACTGTTTGATGCGCTTCTCGAGGGCCTGGGCCACCTCGGGATTGCGGTGCAGGTAGTTGTCGAGCTCGCGCTTGAGGAAGTCGTTGACGAAAGTGCGGATGGTGGGGCCGTCGGGCCCTACGTCGGTCGAGCCCAGCTTGGTCTTGGTCTGCGACTCGAACACCGGCTCTTCGATGCGCACGCTGATGGCGGCAATGATGGAGGCGCGCACGTCGCGCGGATCGTAGTTTTTGTTGAAAAACTCGCGCACGGTCTTCACCACCGCTTCCTTGAAGGCGTTGAGGTGGGTGCCCCCCTGCGTGGTGTACTGGCCGTTGACGAACGAGTAGTACTGCTCGCCGTAGTGCTGGCCGTGCGTCATGGCCACCTCGATGTCGTCGCCCTTGAGGTGGATGATGGGATAGCGCAGCTGCTCGTTGGCCGTCTTGCGCTCCAGCAGGTCGCGCAGGCCGTTTTGCGACAGCAGCGTCTTGTCGTTGAAGTGGATGCGCAGGCCGGCGTTGAGGTAGGCATAGTTCCACAGCTGGTTCTCTACGTAGTCGCTGCGGAAGCGGTAGTTTTTGAAGATCTCGGGATCGGGCCGGAAGATGACCTCCGTGCCGTTGGGCTCGTCGGTCTTTGTGATGCGGTGGTCTTTCACCAGCTCGCCCCGCTCGAACTCGGCCATCTTCACCTTGCCGTCGCGAAAAGCGCGCACGCAGAAGTATTCCGAAAGGGCGTTGACGGCCTTGGTACCCACGCCGTTGAGACCTACCGATTTCTTGAATGCCTTCGAGTCGTATTTGCCACCCGTATTGATGCGCGACACGCACTCGACCACCTTGCCCAGCGGGATGCCGCGGCCGTAGTCGCGCACGCGCACCGTGCCCTTCTCGATGGTGATGTCGAGCTGCTTGCCGTACCCCATCACGTACTCGTCGATCGAGTTGTCGATCACCTCCTTGAGCAGCACGTAGATACCATCGTCGGGCGAGCTGCCGTCGCCCAGCTTGCCGATGTACATGCCCGGACGCATGCGGATGTGCTCGCGCCAGTCGAGCGACCGGATGTGCTCCTCGGTATAGTTCACTTTGGTCATCTGATGTGGTGTTTGATGTTTGCCGAAAGGCTGATGGCAAAGGTAAAAAAATTCAAACTTGAAAACATTTGTTTGAAACAAGTCGGTCCACCCAGAGCGCAGAGCCCCTACCTGATGGACTCTGTATCACAGAGTTGCACCGAGTACACACAGAGGGCCACCGAGTTCGGTCGAATCGGGTGAATCGGTGAAACCGGCCGAATCGGTACTACCTGTCTCACTCCTCACTCCTCTC
>CAYNYN010000353.1:2228-3847 GCA_964401445.1 uncultured Saprospiraceae bacterium
CTCCTCACTCCTCTCCATCTCATTCCCTCGGGATACGGATATCGTACACCTTGCCCGAGCGGTTGGACAGCTGATAGCTGCGCAGCCAGGGGTTGTAGATCTTGAGCATGCGGTAGGTGGTGCCGTACTGCCGGGCAAAGGCACCGAGGTTGGGGATGGGGCCATCCACGCGCACGATGGAAAAGTTGTCGAGCGGCTGGTAGCGATCGGCGTCGGTAAGTTCGAAACCGAACTTTTCGGGCTGGTTGAGCACCTCCTTGAGCGCCACGATGCGGAAGACGTAGCGGTTGGTCTCTTCGCCCAGGTTGAGGTCGTAGTAGCTGGTCATCTGCTGGCGCTCCAGCTCGCGCGCCAGCGCGTTTTCGCCCATGTTGTAGGCGGCGGCCACGAGGGTCCACGAGCCGAAGCGGTCGTGCAGCTTCGCGAAGTACTTGCATGCCGCTTCGGTGGCTTTCTCGAGGTGGTAACGCTCGTCCACCTCGCTGTTCACCTCCAGGCCATAGTCTTCGGCCGTGCCTTTGAGGAACTGCCAGAACCCTTTGGCGCCCGCCGGCGAGGTCACGTTGCGGAAGTTGCTCTCGGCCACCACGAGATATTTGAAGTCGTCGGGGATGCCGTTGCGGCGCAGGATGGGCTCGATGACGGGGAAGTAGCGCGAGGCGTTCTTCAGCGCCAGCAGGGTGCTGCTGTGCCAATAGGCATTGACCATGAGCTCGCGCTCGAGGCGTTCGCGCACGTCGAAGTTGTCGAGCGGCAGCGGCTCACCGGCGAAGTCGTAGTGCTCGGCCAGCCGCACCGATCGCACGATCTGGGGCAGACGCGCCCCGTCGTGCCATACGGGCACCTCGGCCCGCTCCTCGTCGGTAGAGGAAGAAAACAGGGCAATGAGTACGAAGGCGATCGCCACAGCGCCCAGGCTCAACAGTCGGGACATTTTCATGGGGTTCAGTTTTTTCCGGCTTTCGCCAAATGCCGCCTTGGGTTCAGCTTTGGCGCGGCTTTTTGTAGATGGGCACGGTCGAGCAGGGCTCGCCATACATGATGCTCTGCGCGATGGGCCGCAAAATTCGTGTCAATTCGACGTAGGCGGCCTCGGGCACGTGCTTGTCGCCACAGCCCTTGAGCACGATGCGCTGCCCGGCCCACTTCGAAGGGTCTTCGCGGCGCAGCGCCTCGATGAACCAGTTTTTGAGAAACTCCTCCCTGCTGCCGTGGAAGACCGAACGCGCCACGGGCTCGAGGTAACTGGTCAGCAGCATCCAGGCCCAGGTCGGGATGATGGCGTCGGTGCGGCACTGCAGCAGCACGTGCTTGTCGCGATACTGCTCCCAGTCGTGAGCCTTGAGGGCCTGCCGAAACTCCTTTTCCCGAAGCACCAGCCCCTGGAAGAGGAAGTCGGCCAGGTCGAAAACGACGATTTCCCCTTCGGGGTACCAGTCTTCCAGCTTGATGGTGATCAGGCCGGAAGCAGCAACGCGGTTGACGAGCGGTTTCTCCATGAGTGTGAACGGTTTTGCCGGTTGTGAATGGGCAGGTAAAAATGGTTGAGGGTTGAGGATGGGCCGCACGCGACGACGCAAAGGCGCAACGGAACGCAACGCTTCCTTCACTCCTCTCTC
>CAYNYN010000354.1:0-3825 GCA_964401445.1 uncultured Saprospiraceae bacterium
ATCGTCTATCTTCACCACCCCAAACCACGAAAACATGAACGTGAAAACCTTTACCCGGCCGGTCGGCAAGTTGCTGGAACGCCTCGGCCTGCTGGCGCGCCGCGAGGATTTTCTGAAGCTGTTGCCCAAAGACAGCGTAGGCGCCGAGCTGGGCGTGTTCCAGGGCAAGTTTTCCCGGGCCATCATCGAAATCGTGCAGCCGCGCGAGTTGCACCTCATCGACCCGTGGTGGAAAGCAGCGGGCGAATACTACGGCGAGTGGTCGCGTTACCACAACGACGGCGAGCTGCTCCCTACCCGCAAGGCCTATGCCCAAGCCCAAGCCAACGTGCAGGCGGTGGACCACAAGGGCGTGGCCGTTTTCCACGTGGCAGACGACCTGGAGTGCCTGGCCGCCTTCCCCGACGCTTATTTCGACTGGGTGTACATCGACTCCTCACACCGCTACGACCATACGGTAAAAGAGCTGGAGCTGGCGCGCCGCAAGGTGAAACCCGGCGGCATCATCGCCGGACACGACTGGCGCCCCGATCCGAACCATATCCATCACGGCGTGTATAAAGCGGTACAGGAGTTTTGCCAGCAATATGGTTGGCGGATCATCCGCCTCGACCGGCACACGCAGTGGGCCATTCAAAAGGCTTGAAAACGGAACACCATGCGCGTATCCATCGTCATACGCTGTCTCAACGAAGAAAAGCACATCGGCAGGCTGCTGGCCGGCATCATGGTACAGACCTGGGACGACATCGAGATCATCGTGGTGGACAGCGGCTCCACCGACCGCACGCTCGACATCGCCCGCCAGTTCCCCGTCCGGATCGTGCACATCCGCCCCGAAGACTTCTCGTTCGGTTACGCCCTCAACAAGGGCTGCGAGGTGGCCACGGGCGACATCCTGCTGTTTGCCAGCGCACACGTCTATCCCGTCTATCAGGACTGGGTGGAACGCATGGTGCGCCCCTTCCTCGACGATCCGCACATCGGCCTGGTGTACGGCAAGCAGCGCGGCGACCACCGCAACAAGTATTCCGAGCATCAGATCTTCGCGCGCTGGTTTCCCGAGGAGAGCACCATGAACCAGCCCCACCCCTTCTGCAACAACGCCAACTGCGCCATCCGCCGTTCCCTCTGGCTCGAACAGCCCTACGACGAGACGCTCACCGGCCTGGAAGACCTCGACTGGGCCAAAAAAATCCAGGAGAAAGGCTGGCGCATCGCCTACGTGGCCGAAGCCCCCGTCATCCACGTACACGAAGAGCGCTGGCGCAGCGTGTACAACCGCTACCGGCGGGAGGCCATCGCCTACCGCCTCATCATGAAGACCGAGCGATTCAACCTGCTCAATTTCTTCCAGCTGCTCTTCTCCAACATCTGGAACGACTGCCGGCAGGCATGGCGCGAGGGCGTACTGCACCGCAAGTTCGGCGAGATCTTCATGTTCCGGCTCATGCAGTTCTGGGGCACCTACCGCGGCTACAAGCAGTCGTACCTGCTCGACAACGAGCTGCGCGCCCGCTTCTATTACCCCAAGGGCTACATCGCTCCCCGCCCGGCCGACAAAGGCGAAGACCAGCCGCGCATCGACTACGAACAAATCGAGGCCAGCCCCACCTTCGGGCGGCTGCGCAAAACTCAGGAAAAGGGAAAGTGAGGCCGGCAGTGCCTTTCGCTTTCGCAAAAAACGCCCCATGAGCGAATACCCACGCACCGACCGCAACCGCGTACGCCGCCTGCCCAAACGCGGCCACTACGACCAGGAAACGATTTTCTCCATCCTCGACGACGGATTCGTGGCCCACGTGGGCTTCTGCCTCGACGGGCAGCCCTTCGTCATCCCCACCCTCTACGGCCGCAAGGAGGATCGCCTCTACCTGCACGGCGCCGCCACCAGCCGCATGCTGCAGGCCTTGCAGCAGGGCATTCCCGTCTGCCTCACGGTGACGCACGTCGATGGCCTGGTATTGGCCCGCTCGCTGTTCAACCACAGCGTGAACTACCGCTCGGTCGTGGTGTTCGGCACGGCCACGCTCGTGCCCGACGAAGACAAAACGGCCGCCCTGCGCATCATCACCGAGCACGTGGTGCCACACCGATGGGAGGAGGCGCGCCAGCCCAACGACAAAGAGCTGAAAGCCACGGCCATCGTGGAGGTGGTCATCGAAGAGGCTTCCGCCAAAATACGCACGGGGCCGGCGGGCGACGAGCCCGAAGACCTTTCGCTGCCCGTTTGGGCAGGCGTGGTGCCGCTGCGCCGGCAGTACGGCCCGCCCGAGCCGGATGCCTCCCTCGACCCCCGGATGCCCCTGCCGCAGAGCGTGGAGCGCCTGATCGACGGGAAGTGATCGGCTCACGCGGGCAGCTGCCACGCGATGGGCTCCTTGCCGTTGGCCCTCAGGTAGTCGTTGGCCTTGGAGAAATGGCGGCAGCCGAAGAAGCCCTTGTGTGCTGCCAGCGGCGAGGGGTGCGCCGCTTCGAGGATGAGGTGGCGGAAAGGGTCGATCAGCACCGACTTCTTTTTGGCGAACGATCCCCACAGCATGAACACCAGCCCTTCGCGCTGCGCCGACAGCTTCTGGATGACGGCATCGGTGAAGGTCTGCCAGCCCAGCTCGCGGTGCGAGGCCGGCTTGTTGCGCTCGACGGTGAGGATGGCATTGAGCAGGAACACGCCCTGCTCGGCCCAGGCCGTCAGGTCGCCATGGCCCGGATGCTCAAAGCCGACATCGTCGTGCAGCTCCTTGAAAATGTTTTCGAGCGAGGGCGGCACCTTGACGCCGCGCGGCACCGAGAAGCACAGGCCCATCGCTTCGCCCGGGTTGTGGTAGGGGTCCTGACCGAGGATGACCACCTTGACCTTATCGAAAGGGGTCGTATTGAATGCATTGAAAATGAGTGGTCCCGGCGGGTAGATAGTGCGCCCCTCGCGCTTCATCTGCCTGAGGCGCTGTGCCAGGGCGTGGAAGTAGGGTTTGCGGAATTCGTCGGCCAGCACTTCCTTCCAGCTCGGCTCGATCTGCACGTTGAGTTGGCTCATGCGTCGGCTTTTTTGAAACTCAAATTTAACTCCAGCCGTTACACCAGGGGAAAGCAATGAGGAAAAAGCCCTAATTTTGCGCCGCCCGAAGGGGCAACCCTGTTAACTAACGAGGTCGGTCCCGTAGCTCAACAGGATAGAGCAGCTGCCTTCTAAGCAGCCGGTTCCAGGTTCGAGTCCTGGCGGGATCACCCCCGATGGCCCTGTAGTATAACGGATAGTACGCAGGTCTCCGGAACCTGAGGTCCAGGTTCGATTCCTGGCGGGGCTACTTCGAAGCCGTCCTTTGTGGGCGGCTTTTTTTGTGCCCGACGGTTCAGGTAAAATCCATCTCGTTACAAAGGGATCCGGGAATATCTTCCCGGATCGCTCGCAAACCACTGCTTTCAGGCGTAGAGCCTCACCCAGCGGCGCAACGGCTCGCAACGTTCTGCTTCTGGTTGAGCGTGTGGCGTTGAGGGTTTACCTCGCGCAAAACCGCTATGGTGTGCAATGCTTTTTCCTTCTCAACATCGCGCCCCTTGGGATTAGCCCTGCCCCGATGAAAAAATCGGGATCGCAACCGTCCAATCCTCAAATTTTCTTCAACCCTCGGGCCTTTCGGGTATCGGGGCAGGTTTTATCTTGGCCTGTGATCCCGTCCCGATCCCTGCCCCGATGACCAATCTCGCGTCCGGATTGCATTTGCCGAAAGGCAACACCATAATGACCAGGAAAGGTGACAATGGACTATGGACGATAGACGATGGACGATGAAATTCACGCGTTACGGTGTTACCTCGTCACGC
>CAYNYN010000355.1:0-1194 GCA_964401445.1 uncultured Saprospiraceae bacterium
TTACGGTTCCTGGCTTTCACACAGCTTGTCGAGCAATCGGTTCAGCTCGTCCACCTCCGCATCGGTCAGAGACGCCAGCAGGGCATCCACTTCCTGTTCGATGTAGTCGAGCGAGGCAAGCAATGCCAGCCCCGCCTCTGTGATGCGGATGTGTACCCTGCGCCGGTCGGTGGGGCAATCGAGCCGCTCGATCCAACCTTTCTGGATGAGCCGATCGGTCAGCCGGGTCAGATCGCTCTGCCGGTCGAGCAACCGGTTCTTGACCTCGTGCATGGCCATCGGCTCGGGATGGCTGCCCCGCAGGATGCGCAACACGTTGTACTGCCTGCTGGTCAGGCCGGCGCGCTTCATCACCTGCTCGAGCTTGCCGCTGAGCAGGTTGTGCGCCCAGATGATGTTCAAAAAGGCCTTGTGGCGGCTGCCCCTGAACCGTTTTTGCCGGATGGCTTCTTCCAGTTTCATAAGTCGCGTAATGTGAAAAATGATTGCGCGTTGGCCGTGACGCGTGACAACCCCGACAAGTCGGAGCAGGCCGTGACGGCGTGACATCGTGACGACGTGACGCGTGACGACGTCTATCATTGATAGTGCATTGTCTATCGTCCATCGTCTATCGTCGCGAGCATAGCGAGCTTTCTACCACAGAGGCTGGTGAAATCCGTCAAACCGGTGAAACTGGATGCAAGTTGCCTCGCACTCTCTCCAGCCCCTCCGTCTCTCTGTCTCCCCTTCTCTTCGCCTCTCCGTCTCAAAAAAAAGGGCCACCTGCGGCGGCCCGTCGAACTCAGAGATTCTTGTGTGTGCCGTCGCAGAAAGGCGGGTTCTTGGTGTGCTTGCACCCGCAAAAAGCCACTTTCTTCGGCTCCTCGATGGTCACCAGTACGGGCTTGAACTCGGTACCTTTGTGCGAACCATCGCAAAAAGGCTGGTTCTGGCTTCGCCCGCAGGCACACCAGGCATATTTGCCCGGCTCCACATCCATCACGTAGGGGGCTTTTTGTGCAATTTTTGGCTCTGCCATGGCTTCTCCTTTTTTGGTTCGGACAATTGGATCGACAAGGCAAATGTAATAATTCGTTTAAACAAATTTTGTTCACACATAAAAAAATAGCGGTAGCCTCCTGCAGAACAGGCTGTGACGCGTAACAGCCCCGCTTCGCGGGACAGGCTGTGACGCGTGACATCGTGACGACG
>CAYNYN010000355.1:1294-3820 GCA_964401445.1 uncultured Saprospiraceae bacterium
GTCCATCGTCGCGAGCATAGCGAGCCCACACCACCCAACCTCGTCCCCCCTGACGTATATTTGCCGCACACTCATTCGCACCAGCCATGACTACTACGGCACACGGGCGCATCATCATGGACGAGCGCAGGCTTTCGCTGACGCTGGAACGCCTGTGTCATCAGCTCATCGAGAACCACGGCTCTTTCGAGCATACGTGCCTGATCTCGCTTCAGCCGCGCGGGGTGCTGCTGGGCGATCGCTTGTACGAGCGACTGCAGCGCATCTCCGGTGGCCTGAAGCCGCCTTACGGCAAACTCGATTACTCGCTCTACCGCGACGACTTCCGGATGCGGGCGCGGCCCATACCCATGCAGCCCACCATCCTCGACTTCCTCGTGGGTTCGCACACCATCACCGGCCGCAAGGTGGTGCTCATCGACGACGTGCTGTACACGGGGCGCACCGTGGCTGCCGCCCTGCGCGCCCTGTACGATTATGGCCGGCCGGCCCGCGTGGAGCTGCTGGTGCTCATCGACCGCCGCTTCAACCGCGAGCTGCCCATTCATTGCGACTACGTGGGCATGCGCGTCGATGCGCTCGACGAAGCCTACGTGCGCGTGGTGTGGGACACGGCCCCCGACAGCGGCCGCGTGCTGCTCTACCCCGATCGCGAAGCGGCAGAAAAAGATCGACAACGACAATCGGCTCTTTGAGCCTCGCCCTTTGGCCCAAAACTCGGCACGCGCAATGGCAGACACGACAAACAACCAGAAACCGAAACTCAGCACCCCCCACCTGCTGGGCATCAAGGATCTGACGCGCGACGACATCGAGCTCATCTTCAAGAATGCCAATACGTTCAAGGATGTACTTTCACGGGATATGAGAAAGGTGCCTTCGCTCCGAGGCATCACGGTGGCCAACCTCTTTTTCGAAAACTCCACCCGCACGCGCATCTCCTTCGAGCTGGCCGAAAAGCGCCTCTCGGCCGACGTGGTCAATTTTTCCGCTTCCAGCTCGTCGGTCAAAAAGGGCGAGACCCTGCTCGACACCGTCAACAACATCCTCTCGATGAAGGTGGACATGGTGGTGATACGCCACCCGGCGCCGGGCGCCCCCCACTTCCTGGCCCGCCACATCGATGCCTACATCGTCAATGCCGGCGACGGCACCCACGAGCATCCCACCCAGGCCCTCCTCGACGCCTACACCATGCGCGACAAACTGGGCGACCTGACAGGCAAGCACGTGGCCATCTTCGGCGACATCCTGCACTCGCGGGTGGCCCTGAGCAACATCCTTTGCCTGCAGAAGCTGGGCGCCAAAGTGCGCGTCTGCGGGCCGCCGACCCTCATCCCCCGCTACATCCACACCCTCGGCGTGGAGGTGAGCTACGACGTGCGCGACACCCTGCGCTGGTGCGACGTGGCCAACGTGCTGCGCATCCAGCTCGAGCGCCAGGACATCCAGTACTTCCCCTCGCTGCGCGAGTACAGCCGCTACTTCGGCATCAACCGCCAGATGCTCGACGAGCTCGACAAGCCCATCCTCATCATGCACCCCGGCCCCATCAACCGCGGCGTGGAAATCACGAGCGACGTGGCCGACTCGGAGCATTCCCTCATCCTCGAACAGGTGGAAAACGGCGTGGCCATACGCATGGCCGTCCTTTACCTCCTCGCCCCCGCACGCGAGGGCTGATTTGCCGCCTCAGGCAACAATCTGCCCGAAAAGTGCCTCTTTCTCCATGAGGCAGGTGCTCTCTTTTGCAAGATTTATTGCACGAGAGCGATCCCTTGGCCGACAATTTTTTACACCAGCACCGCAAGGCTGCCTGCCGGCGTGCATCGGGAATGCGAATTGCTTATCTTGAGTCTCTGAACGGCAGGTCATTGCAAGCATGCAAAGCCGGATTCGCCTTTCGGCAAATGAGCACGCATCAGAAAACCATCCCTGTATGAGGCTACGACTGTTCCTGTTCCCCTTCATCCTCCTCCTCGCGTCGCTTGCCCGCGCACAGAACTGCGCCTCCTTCATCGAAGACGACAAGATGGTGGACGGCATCCACATCGTCAAGACGCGCCCCCAAACCATCATCGTGCGGGGCAACTACAGCTATGCCATCCGGTTCGAACATGGCGGGCAGGGCATCACGGCCCGTGTCACCTCGGTTGCAGGCGTGGAGCTGCACCGCGGCGACGAGATGATCTTCATGGATGCCCAGAACGTGCGCAAGAGCTATCGCTTCATCGGGCTGGGCACCGAGCAGACCGAGCGCGGCCTGCCCACATGGGAAAACGACCTGCAGCTCGACAAGGCCGCCATCGAGTGGTTCGCCTCCTCGCCCATCACCACCATCTACATCCGCAACAACGTGGACAACACCATGCGCAAGTTCCCGGTCAACCCCAACCGGCAGTCCGTCTTTCGCGCCATGGCCATCTGCTTCAACAATGCCCTGAGCGGCACCGCCGTCAACGACACGCCCATCACCGACAACGAGCTGCCCACACCGGCCACCACCCCCCAGCCGCCCCCGCAGAC
>CAYNYN010000356.1:0-1550 GCA_964401445.1 uncultured Saprospiraceae bacterium
GTCACGCTCAACCCTCAACGCTACACCCTCAACCATTTTTTGCAGAGGTCTCATTGCATCAATGCGCGAAATCACGCTCGAAGTCGCCGCGGATGCGCTCGATGGGCGGATTGTAGTAGCCGAATTTGAGCTCGGGAAACTCGTCGCGCAGCAGCTGCATCAGGTTTTTGATGCCGAGGGGCTCCTCGGTATCGTCCACGCCCACGCGCGCCAGGTACCAGTCGGGATCGATGTTGAAGTTGCGCCACTGGATCATGTTGAGTCCGGTGTCGCGGATGAGGCGGCGCAGCGCCTCGTATTCGGCTTCGGTGTCGGTCATGCCCGGGAAGACGAAGTAGTTGATGCTGGCCCAGCGGTCGTAGCGCCGCATCACGCGCAGGCTCTCCACCACGTCGTCGAAGGTGTAGTTGTTGGGCCGGTAGTAGGCCGTGTAGAGGCGTTCCTGGGCCGAGTTGAGGCTGACGCGGATGCTGTCGAGGCCGGCCTTGCACAGCTCCTCGACGGCGTCGGGGCGCGAGCCGTTGGTGTTGATGTTGATGCTGCCGCGGTCGGTGAACTTGCGGATCTGGATGATGGCGTCGCGGATGGTCTCCCACATCAGCAGCGGCTCGCCTTCGCAGCCCTGTCCGAAGCTGATGATCGGATAGGGGGCCTCCATCAGGTGGGGCACCGTGTATTCGACGATCTCGGCCACGTCGGGCTTGAAGGCCAGGCGGTCGTGGCTGCTGACGATGACCTCGTCTTCGGGCTGCAGCGAGATGCAGCCGATGCAGTTGGAGTTGCACGCGGGCGACGAAGGCACGGGACACTCCCAGCGCCCCATGAAGTAGTTGCGCGCGGCGGGGCAGTGGTAGGTCAGCGCGCAGTTTTCGGCCAGGTGCTGCACCAGGCGGTTGTGCGGATACTGCTTGCGCAAATGGCGGATGCCCGCCTTCACCTTGCGGTCGTCGAAGCCGCCGCACTCCTGCCGGATGTCGCGCTCGATGCGCACGGCCGGCACCCAGAACGCGTCGTCGTACCAGCCCACGGCCGTGTAGCAGAACAGCGGCAGCACGGGTGCGCCCTGCTCGGTGGTGTAGGCCGCCAGGTAGAGGCCCGTATGGGCGGGCGGGATGAAGGCCGCCACGGCCCAGCCCAATGTGCTCTCGCGGATCTCGCCCGTCTCCACGTCGATGCCCAGGGGCCGGCGCCCGGGCAGCTCGTACAGGCTGCCGCCCTCGGGCAGCGGGATCCAGTCTTCGTCGGGCACGGGATAGGCATACCAGCCGGCACGGCCCGGCGCATAGAGACTGGTGTCCTCGTACACGTTGCCTTTGCCGTCGGAATAGAGGACGTAGGGGCTATGGGGCAGTTGCCGCTTCTTCACTCGCGTCATGAATGTCTTTTACTGTTGATACTGATTCGGTTGGCAAAGGTACGATGGAGAAAGCGAGGAATTGATGGTTGAGCTTACCGCAAAAAGTCGATAGACGATGGACGATGGACGATGGACACTCAGGATGTGAAAAAAGCATTGCGTGCCGTTGCGGCGTTGCACCGTAGCGCGAGGC
>CAYNYN010000356.1:1650-3781 GCA_964401445.1 uncultured Saprospiraceae bacterium
AAAAAGGAATCGAGGCACCGATCCCGTCAGTTACCCCGATTCCTCCTCATTCGTTGGAAAAACACTCCTCTCTCCTCACTCCTCTCTCCTCACCTCATGCCGTCTGGCCATCCATCACCCGGGGCTCGCCGGCGAGGATTTCGTCGTTGGCCTTGTCGCGGAACTGGTCGAAGTTTTTGGCGAAAGCCGCTGCCAGCTCGGCCGCCTTGCGGTCGTAGGCCGCCTTGTCGGCCCAGGTGCTGCGCGGGTCGAGCACCTCGGCGGGCACGCCCGGGCAGGCCGTCGGCATCTCGACGCCGAAGACGCGATGCGCCTTGAAGGGCACCTTGTCCAGCTCGCCCGACATGGCCGCCGTGATCATGGCGCGCGTCCAGGCCAGCTTCATGCGCTTGCCCACGCCGTAGGGGCCGCCGCTCAGGCCGGTGTTGACGAGCCAGATGCGCACGTCGTGCTCCTCCATCTTCTTGCCGAGCATTTCCGCGTAGCGGGTGGGGTGCAGCGGCATGAAGGGCGCGCCGAAGCAGGCCGAGAAGGTGGCTTTGGGCTCGGTGACGCCCTCCTCGGTGCCGGCCACCTTGGCCGTGTAGCCCGAGATGAAGTGGTACATGGCCTGCCCCTTGGTCAGGCGCGCGATCGGCGGCAGCACGCCAAACGCATCGTAGGTGAGGAAGAAGATGTGCCTGGGATGGCCCGCCACGCTCGGGATGCGGGCATTGCGGATGTGGTAGAGCGGATAGCTGACGCGCGTGTTCTCGGTGATGCTGCTGTCGGCATAGTCGACCGTGCGCGTGCCTTCGAAGAAGCGCACATTCTCGAGGATGGCGCCGTGGCGGATGGCGTTCCAGATGTCGGGCTCCTGCTCGGCACTCAGGTTGATGACCTTGGCGTAGCAGCCGCCTTCGAAGTTGAACACGCCGTGATCGCTCCAGCCGTGCTCGTCGTCGCCGATGAGGTAGCGGCTGGGGTCGGCCGAGAGGGTCGTCTTGCCCGTGCCCGACAGGCCGAAGAACACGGCCACGTCGCCTGCTTCACCCACGTTGGCCGAGCAGTGCATCGACAGCACGCCGTGGTCGTGCGGCAGCACGAAGTTGAGCACCGAGAAGATGCCTTTCTTGATCTCACCGGTGTAGCCCGTGCCGCCGATGAGGATTTCCCTTTCGGAAAAATTGATGATGGCGAAGTTGCCCTGACGCGTGCCATCGGTGGCGGGGTCGGCCTCGAACTCGGGCGCGCAGATGATGGTCCAGTCGGGCTCGAAGGCAGCCAGCTCGTCGCGCGTCGGCCGGATGAACATGTTGTGCACGAACTGGTTGCTCCACGGCAGCTGCGTGATGGCGCGCACGCGCAGCCGGTAGCGCTCGTCGGCACAGGCGTACGCATCGCGGATGTAGAGGTCTTTATCGGCCAGCCAGGCCACCATCTTCTCGCGGAGACGACGGTAGTTTTCCGGATCGAAGGGGATGTTGATCTTGCCCCAGTCCACGCTCTCGGCCGTGCGCGCGTCCTTGACGATGAAGCGGTCGAGCGGCGAGCGGCCGGTGAAGCGGCCCGTCGAGACGACCAGCGCGCCCGTGTCGGCCAGCTGGCCCATTTTTTTGCACAGGCTGTGTTCGACCAGCTCTTCGGGCAGCAGGTTCCAGTACTGGGTGCCTTGCGTGCGCAGGCCGTGGCGGTCGAGGGTGGCTTCGGGGTTCTTGAATCCTTTGATTTTCATGGTCAGGGCATTTTGTGTGAACGGAAAAGCAAAAAGGTTGCTGCACCCGGCATTGGCACGCCATGTTGGATCAGCAACCTTTTCGATATGTGGTTTTATTCAGCTCCGATTTTTGAACAAGTTTCAAAACTCGTGTTTTGCACAGCCGCAAAGGGCTTCAAAAATCCGATGGTGCAAAGGTAGCGCAATCAGGCCGTTGATGCCACCCGCAGCTACCGCAGCTTTCGTACCCATGCGGTGACAATTGTCAGCGAAGAACGCTTATCCATCTTTACCAGCGACTTACAAATACCACCGAAGCCCCCTTTCACCAATGTGCCTTTCCCATTTCTGAAATGAGTCCATGGCTGAGAAAGGGTGCCGGGGCGGAGTGTTTTATAGCGCCGATGAATGAAGATGAATATCTCATCAAGAGGA
>CAYNYN010000357.1:0-3775 GCA_964401445.1 uncultured Saprospiraceae bacterium
TCCATCTCCAGCTCCAGGTTCATGCGCGCGTTTTGCAGCTCGGCGAGCGCGTGCTGGTCGCCGGCGGCACGGGCGCGCCGGATGCCTTCGTCGTACAGCGCCAGGGCTTCCTCCTTGCGGCCGGTGCGGGCCACCAGTCCGGCCAGGTGGTACCACAGGCCGAGGTAGTCGGGGTCGGTCTCGGCGAGGCGACGGTACCAGCGTTCGGCCTCATCGGTCTGGCCCCGTTGTTCGTATTCCTTGCCCAGGGCAAACAGCACGAAGCTGTCGTCGGGGCTCTGTTCGTAGAGTGCAAGCAGTTGTTCGAGGCGGTCCATGTCCTTTCGTTTTTTGCGAAAGCGAAGGCATTTGCGGAAGCGGGAAGCCATGGCGTGCCTCCCGCTTCCACGGTGCGTTGCCCGGCCATCGTCATTTGCCGCACGAGCAATGGCTGTGCGTCTGGCCGAAGGCGGGGAAGCTGCCGTTGTAGCCGGGCATCTCGAAGTAGAACTTCGTGCGCGGCCGGTCGTAGTTGCCGATCTCGTTCATGGTGGCGGCGTCGTAGAGACGGCCGTTGACCATGGTGTAGCGCACGTACTCGCTGTTGCGGATGTTTTCCAGCGGATTTTTGTCGAGCACGATGAGATCGGCCAGTTTGCCCACCTCGAGCGAGCCGATCTGGTGGTCCATGCCGAGGTAGCGCGCGCCGTTGATGGTGGCGCACTGCAGCGCTTCGTGGTTGGTCATGCCGCCCTGCTGCAGCATCCACAGCTCCCAGTGGGCGCCGAGGCCCTGCAGCTGGCCGTGTGCGCCGAGGTTGATGCCCACGCCGGCGTCGTGCAGCTTCTTGAGCTGGCGCGAGGTGAGGATGTGGCCGTTCTCGTATTCCTCTTCGGGTATCATGGTGCGGTGGCGGCTGCGGGCGTCCACGATCTGGCGGGGCGTGAAGGTGAGCAGCCGCTCTTTTTCCCAGACGTTGGTGTGCTGGTACCAGTAGTACTCGCCGCTCACCGAGCCGTAGTTGACGATGAGCGTGGGCGTGTTGTGGGCCTTGGTGTGGCGCCACAGCTCGATCACGTCGCGGAACAGGGGCACCACGGGGATGTTGTGCTCGATGCCCGTGTGGCCGTCCACGATCTGCGTCATGTTGTGGTAGAAGGTGGAGCCTCCCTCGGGCACCACCAGCATGCCCAGCTCGCGCGCCGCCTGGATGATCTGCTGGCGCTGGTTGCGGCGCGGCTGGTTGTAGCTCTTGACCGAGAAGGCGCCGAAGGCCTTGGTGCGGCGCAGGGCCGAGCGCGCGTCGTCGAGCGAGTTGATGACGGCCTTGAAGTCGCCGTCGGCGCCGTAGAGGATGACGCCGGTGCTGAACAGGCGCGGCCCCACCATGTGGCCGGCCTTGATCATCTCGCTTTGGCTGAAGATCATCTCCGAGTTGGAGGAGGGGTCGTGGGCCGTGGTGACGCCATAGGCCAGGTTGGCGTAGTATTCCCACTGCTTCTGCGGGCTGAGGCCATAGCGGAAGTTGCCCACGTGGGCGTGCACGTCCACGATGCCGGGCATGATGGTCTTGCCCGTGCAGTCGATGACGCGGGCATGCTTCGGGATGCGCACCTTGCTGCGCGGCCCGACGGCGGCGATGCGGTTGCCCTCGACCACGAGGGTGCCACGCTCGATGACCTCGTCGCCGCGCATGGTGATGATGCGCGCATTGGTGAAGGCGATGGCGCCTTCGGGGCGGTCAGACGGCAGCACCAGCCCTACTTTGATGCCGGCGCTGTCCATGGGCGGCACCGTGTCGCGCGCCCCTTCGAGGAAGCGGAAGCGCTCCGTCAGCTCGTCGCTGAAGTACTCGTTGCCCAGCGTCCAGAACAGCTTGCGGCTGTCGGCCGACCAGTGGATGTTGTATCCGGCATCGCGCGCCACCTGCGCGATGGGCACGGCCTTGCTCTTCGACGACAGCTCGACGGTGTGGCCCGTCTTGGGGAAGGGCGCCACATAGACCTTGTACAGCTCCGACCATGCGATCCAGTTGTTGTCGGGGCTGATGACGAAGCGCTGCGCGTACTTGCCTTCGGCGTGCTTGCGCTTGTCGGTGCCGTCGAGGCGCACGCTGTAGTACGACTTGGTGATGTTGCCAAACAGGTAGCCGCCCGTCTGGTAGAAGATGCGCTGGCCGTCGGCGCTGAAGACGGGCCAGATGCCTTCTTCGGTCACGAAGCGGGGATCGCCGCCCTCGACGGGCAGCACATAGATGCCCGGCCGCTCGCACCAGGTGAAGCCCTGATGGGCGTTGCCTCCCTCTTTCTGATAGACGATCATTTTGCCGTCAGGCGAAAAGGCGGGCGTGCGGAAGATGCCTTTCTCGGTAGTGAGGCGGCGCGTCTGGCCCGAGGCCCAGTCCATGAGCATGATGGCGCCCGTCTCCTCGTCGTTCCAGGTCACCCAGGCCAGCCATTTGCCGTCAGGCGAAAAAGCCGGCTCGAACTCGAGGTCGGTGGCGTCGGTGAGGCGGACGGGCCGGCCGTCGGGCAGGCGTTTTTTCCACAGGTAGCCGGCGGCGTTGAAGACCAGCCACTGCTCGTCGGGCGAGGTGACGGCATGGCGCACGACGTGCACCTCGAACGAGTCCTGCCAGGCGTCGTTGCGGAAGCGCAGCGTCTCGGCCACGCGGGTGCGCACCTCCACCTCGAAGGGGATGAGCTCGTCCTTGCCGGTAGCCACTTCGATCTTGTGCAGCTTGCCGTCGGACCAGATGACGATGTGCTGGCCGTCGGGCGTCCAGTCGAAGCCGGGGAACGTGCCGAAGATGGCCCAGGCCTCCTGCTGGTCCTTGCTCAGGCGGTCGTACACCGGCGTCTCGACGCCCGTGTCGAGGTCGTGCACGAACAGCACCGTTTTGGTGCGCACGCGCCGGATGAAGGCCAGCTTTTTGCCGTCAGGCGAAATCTGGGGGCGGCTGGCACTGCCCGGGCCCGTGATGATGTTTTTCACTTCGCCCTTCTCGCGGTCGTAGCGCCGCACGACGTAGATCTGCTTGTTGGGGTCCTTGTTGTACTGGAAGTAGCCGCCGGGGTACATGTCTTCGCTGAAATAGACGTAGCGGCCGTCGGGGCTGACGGTGGGCTCGTTGACGTCCTGCTGGTCGTTCTTGCGCTTGGTGAGCTGCAGGCCCGAGCCCCCGCTGATGTGGTACATCCAGATCTCGCCGGCGCCGAGCGAGCGGGTAGAGGTGAAGTGCTTGCGCGCCACGAAATACTGGCCGTCGGGCAGCCACTCGGCATTGTTGAGCAGGCGGAAGTCCTCTTTCGTCACCTGGCGGGCGTCGCTCCCGTCGGCGTTCATGACCCAGATGTTGTCGGCGCCGCCGGCATCGCTGGTGAAGAGGATCTTTTTGCCGTCAGGCGAAAAACGGGGCTGCACCTCCCAGGCGATGCCCGTGCGCAGCGGCGTGGCCTTGCCGCCCGTGATGGGCATGGTGTAGATGTCGCCCAGCAGGTCGAACACGAGCGTCTGCCCGTCGGGGCTGACGTCCACGTTCATCCAGGTGCCCTCGTCGGTGGTGAAGTGCACCTCCTGCCAGTTCCAGCCCTCGCCGGGCGGGTTGCTGATGTCCCATTCCTGTTTTTTGTCGCTTTGCGCAAATGCGGCTGCCGCCAAAAACAGCGCCGCCAGAATGAAGCCTATGCGGTTCATCGGTTCGTGATTTGGTTGGGAAAATGCGGGTGATTCGGGGCGAAGGTAGCTATTGGGAAGGATGTCGGTGGAGTCGGGAGCGGTTGAAAGGAGTGAGGAG
>CAYNYN010000358.1:0-3767 GCA_964401445.1 uncultured Saprospiraceae bacterium
TCAATTTTTCACCATCGACATGTGGTGCATGATGCGCGCATAGAGCTCTTCGGGCTGGAAGGGCTTGGTGAGGTAGTCGTTCATACCGGCCTCGAAGCACTTGTCCTGCTCCTGACGCGAGGCATGGGCCGTGAGGGCGATGATGGGCACGTCGCTGATCTCGCGGATCTTCCTGGCCGCCTCGATGCCGTTCATTTCCGGCATCTGGATGTCCATCAGCACCAGGTCGTAGCCATGCGCTCTGAATTTTTCGTACCCCACCAGGCCGTTCTCGGCAATATCCACGGTCACGAGCGGGCTCCAGGTGGTGAGGATCTGCTTGGTGGCGATCTGGTTGAGGAAATGGTCTTCCACCAGCAGGATCTTGATGGGCACCTCGGGCTTGCCGCCCGAGAAACGACGCATGGCCGAGACGATGGTTGCCGGCAACCTGAGGTGCACGTGCAGCTGTTTGTCTGCCGGAGCATAGTCCACCTTCAGCTCGCCGCCCAGGGCACGGGTGATGCGCTTGCTGATGGCCATGGTGAGGGCCGCACGCGTGTCCTTGCGTTGCAGGTGTTCCTCTTCGATCGATTCGAGCAGCTTTTCCCCTTGGCCCAGCAGCTCCAGGCTCTCGGACTGGATGTGCGGGTTGTCGAGGTGCACCGTGACGTGCAGCCATTGCTTGCTGGCCGAAGCCACCTGGTGGCGAACGCCGACGAGGAGGGCACTGCCCGCACTGGCAAATTGAATGGTGGTATCGATGAGGCTGTACAGTACCTGCAAGGTGAGTGCAGGGTCGAACTGCAGGCGAGCAGGGATCTCCCGATCCACTTCGAACTCCAGCTCGAGGCCGGCGTGCTGTGCCCTGAGGGCCAGCGCCTGGCGTATCTGTTGCAGGAGCTGCTCCACGTCCTGCTCCATCTCGTTGCGCGGCATCTCGACCCCGGCAAAGACGGAAAAGTTGAGCAGGTTGTTGACCGAAAGCAGCAGGTCGTCGAACGAGACCTGCAAGGCCTGCAACAGCTCGCGCTGCTGTTCGTCGAGGTTCGTTTTGTCGAGCAGGAACAGCAGGTTGAGCACGCTGGCCAGCGGCGTGCGTATCTGGAAGCTCAGCTCCGAGAGCACCTCCTGACTGATACGGGCCGCGGTACGCGAAACCTTCTGTTCGAGCATGAGCTGCTCCTTGAGCTTGCGCTCGGTGATGTCCTGCACCACGCCCAACAATACCGGCTTGCCCGCCCGATCGTCCATCGAGATGCGGGCACGCAGGGCGATGTATCTGATTTTGGTGCCGTGCACCAGGATGCGGTGCTCGATGCGCTGCTGGTCGCCCGACTTCATCACCTGCTCGAACCACTGCTCCACGTCCTGCCGTTCGTCGGGATGCACCACCTCGAGATAGTCGGTCAGGCTCAGATCGGCCTTGCTGGGCGGCAGCCCGAAGATGCGCTTCATCTCCTCGGACCAGTACATGGTGTTGCTCACCAGGTCCATTTCCCAGTTGCCGAAATGGGCCATCTGCTGGGCCTCGGCATACCGGCTCTGGCTGATGGCCAGCCGGCGCGCCATCTCTTCGAACTCTTTTTGCGTGGCAAAGCGATGCAGCGAATAGCGGATGGCACGCCCCAGCAGTTTGCCGTCGAACTGCCCCTTGACGAGAAAATCCTGAGCGCCGGCCTTGACGGCCTGGTTGCCGATGATTTCGTTGTTCAGGTCGGAAATGACGATGACGGGGATGTGCGCACTGTGTTCCAGATAACGCGTCAAGGCCTTGAACCCACTGACGTCGGGCAGGGACAGGTCCAGCAACACCAGATCGATGTCCTGTTCCTTTTCGAGCAGTTGCAGCCCCTCATAGAGCGTCTCGGCCTTGCGCAGATGCACCTTCATGGCTGCCTCTTCGAGGCACTGCTCCAGATATTGCTGGTCGGATCGCTCCCCCGCAATCAGCAAGATGGTGGTGTGTTTTCTGGTCATATAGCTTCCAATCTGTCCCTGTAATAATGCGCCCGGCACCTGCGCGATGACCGGCACCGAACGATGGCGTTCACTTCATTCCCCACGCGCATTTTCCGACAGGGCAGGCGATAACGGTGCAACGACACAGGGCAGCCTTACAAAAACCGCACTGCAGGTACCTCCCGCGACTACACGTGCACCATGCTGGGCAAAATGGACGTCTGGATCCAGAAAGCCTCGATCTGGCGGATGATGTCGAAAAACTGGTCGAAATCGACCGGCTTGTTCACATAGCTGTTGGCATGCAGATCGTAGCACTGCAGGATATCGTGCTCGGCATTCGAGGTGGTCAGCACCACGATCGGGATGCGACGCAGCTCGGGGTCGTTCTTGATGTCCTGCAACACCTGGCGCCCATCCATCTTGGGCAGGTTCAGATCGAGCAGCACCAGATCGGGCGTGGTGGCATTTTCATATTTGCCCTGCTTGCGCAAATAGCGCACGCCTTCCAGGCCATCCATGACCACGTCGAGCTTGATCGGCAGATTGCTTTCGCGAAAGGCTTCCTGGGTCAGGCGTACGTCGCCCGGATTGTCTTCGATCAGCAGTATGTGCACGGGACGAGATTGTATCATTTGCTCTTTTTTGGGTCGTGCAGGCACGCGCAGCGTCGTGGCTACACGCAGCTGCCGGGGTTATTCAAAAGAGGCTTTGGGGTTGTTTTCGGATGCCACATGCAAAGGCATCATGCCAAAAGGCGATTAAATTAGCGGCCGTTTCGCAACGATCGCCTGGTCACAGGCGGACCTAACGACCGAACGCACTTCCATGAATCAAATTCTGAGCCAATTCTTGGGCGCCATAGCCACCTACTCCCGGGCACAGACCTTTTCGCGACAGCCTGAAGGCCTCTATGCGCCGGTGCGCTACATCATGAGCCTGGGCGGCAAACGCATCCGCCCCCTGCTGGTGCTGCTGGGCTACTACCAGTTCGACGACGACTACGCGCGTGCTTTGCCGGCCGCCTATGCCGTCGAGCTGTTTCACAACTTCAGCCTCGTGCACGACGACATCATGGACGAGGCGCCGCTGCGGCGTGGCCAGCCCGCCGTCCACACCCGCTTCGGCATCAATGCCGGCATCCTGTCGGGCGACGTCATGCTCATCTACGTGTACGAATACCTGCGGCAGGCCGCCGACGAGCAGACCCTGCCCGCACTGCTGCGCACCTTCAACGAGGTGGCCATCGGCGTATGCGAAGGGCAGCAATACGACGTCGAGTTCGAAACGCGCGACGACGTCTCCATCGCCGAATACATCCGCATGATCGAGCTCAAAACGTCGGTGCTGATCGGTGGTGCCCTGAAAATCGGCGCGCTGCTCGCGGGAGCCACTCCCGAACAGGCCGATCACCTCTACCACTTCGGCCGCAACCTCGGCATCGCCTTCCAGATACAGGACGACTGGCTCGACACCTTTGGCGATCCGGAAAAGACGGGCAAGCAACGCGCCGGCGACATCGTCCGCAACAAAAAAACCTGGATGTATCTCAAAGCCCTCGAGCTGGCCAGCCCCGACCAGCAACGCACGCTGCGCCGCCTCTATGCCACCCGCCCCGACGACCCCGCCGAAAAGATCGAAACGGTGCTCGAGATCTTCCGCCAGCTCGACATCCCCCGCCTCGGCAAGGAAGCCCAGGAAGCCTTTGCACGCCAGGCCCATGCCCGACTCGAACGGCTCGATGCACCCGAAACGCGCAAGAACCTGCTGCGCGAAGTGGCCGACTGGCTGATGAAAAGGGAAAATTGAGGGCTTGATGGTTGAGA
>CAYNYN010000359.1:0-3760 GCA_964401445.1 uncultured Saprospiraceae bacterium
AAAAAGCAGAGCCCCAAAAACACGTGCCCGTGCCATCCTCATGGACGACACGGGCACGCTGCGGCAGGTGGCCCATGCGGCCTACTCTACCTTGAACATGTCTTTCGACAATTCGGGGTTGATCTCGATGGTTTTTACCAGCATGGTCATCGGTACGGGCATGGTGCCCGAGATGGTCCACTTGAACGGAAACTTGATACCACCCTCCACCTCGCGGTAGTCGTCGAGGTCGGTCACTACGGTCACGTTCTGGCCGGGCACGGGCGATGCCTCGCGCACCTTCAGCCCGGTAGCCACGTCGTAGTACTGCTTCACCACGTTTCCGGAAGGGAATTTGGCCTTGACCACATAGCAGTCCTTGCCGTTCACGGTCTCCTTGCCCTCGAGCGAGAGCTCGGCGCCGCCGTCCAGCCAGAGCAACTCCTTGAACGGATGCATCGACCCCGACTCGCGCAGCTGGGCGATCTCTTCGGGCTTGAGCGGGATGGTCTGCCCCATGGCGCGCGTCACGCCCTTGTCGCCATTGATGACCTGCTCCTGCATCAGGTTGCCGTTGACCATGACCTTGTTGGCGTAGCGTCCGCGCACGTCGATCACCTGATCGATTTCGAGTGCCATGCCGGCATCGGCCGTCATGACGAGGCGCAGGGCCTTGACGCTATTGCTGGCGCCGATGGCTTCCAGATAGTTGCGCAGCACGGTGGCCGCATCGATATCGGCGGGCAGCGGCTCGCCCTCGACGATGGGGTTGCCCCAGGCGTCGAAGAAGTGCACCTGGCCGTCGGCAGAAAACTTCGCCAGCTTGTCGGCCACCTCGTCTTTGTTGCCCACCACCAGCAGCCAGGCGTGGTCGGGGTGGATGTACTTGCGTGCGGCGCGCTGCAGGTCGGCTGCCGTGAGCGACTCGACGAACTTGAGGTAGTTCTTGTAGTAGTCGTCGGGCAGGTTGAAGCGGGCCGTGTTGAGGGCAAAGCGGGCGATGGTCTGCGGCTGCTCGAGCGAGCGGGCAAACTGGCCCGTGATCACGCTCTTCACCAGCTCCAGCTCGTCGTTCGACACCGGCTCTTCGCGGATGCGGCGCAGCTCGTTGAGGAACTCCGTCATGGAGCTGTCGGTCACCTCGTTGCGCACGCTGGCATAGGCCCGGAAGGCGCCCACGTAGGGGTCGGGCGACAGGGCCGAGCGCGCGCCGTAGGTGTAGCCGTGCTGCTCGCGCAGGTTCTGCATGAGTCGGCTGCCGAAGAAGCCACCCAGCAGGCTGTTGGTCACCGTCGCCGCGATGACGTCGGGATGGCCGGGCTGCAGCTCGACCGGATGCGTGATGTTGATGACCGACTGGACGGCGCCGTCCTTGTTGACGAAGGCCACGCGCGTCTGGTCGGGCAGCGAGGGCGTCGCGAAGTCGGGCCGGGCCACGCGATCGGCTTCCCAGTCGCCAAAGTACTTCTCTGCAATGGCACGCACCTCGTCGGCCGTGATGTCACCCACGGCGATGAAGTACGAGATGTTGGGTTTGAAATTGCGCTCGTAGAACTGACGGCAATCTTCCACCGTGATGTTTTCCACCGTCTCCTTGGTGGTCAGCTCGCCGTAGGGGTGGTCCTTGCCGTAGCGCAACACGCGCCCCACGTTGTCGGCGATGGCGTTGGGGTCCTGCTCGGCCTGCACCAGGCCCGAGATCGTCTGTCGCTTCAGCTTTTCGAACTGGTCCTCGGGAAAGGAAGGATGCAGCAGGACGTCGGCCATGACGTCGAGCAGGGCGTCCTTGTGTTTCGTCAGGGCCGAGCCGAACAGGCCGTTGGCCGAGCTGCTGAGGCTGGCGCCGATGAAGTCGACGGCCTCGTCGATCTCGGCCTTGGTGCGGGTGGTGGTGCCCATCCTGAGCAACTGGCCCGCCAGGTCGGCCGTGCCGGCCTTGTCGCCTTCGAGGTGGGGCGGCACGTCAACGAACACCTGGAACGACACGCGCGGGATCTTGTGGTTCTCCACCACGATGACGGTCAGCCCGTTGGGCAGCGTGAACTGCTCGTAGTCACCCATCTGAATGACCGGCGCCGGTCCCGGCTTGGGCGGCGTCTTGCGGAAGTCTTCGTTCTGCGCCTGCAGGGCCGGCACCATCGCAGCCATCACGAAGCAGAGCGACAAAATGAAAAGGCGGTATTTCATCGTTTGATTGTTTTTTATTGCTAAATAATGGCTGAGGATTTTCCTCATAGGTCACTCCTCACTCCTCTCTCCTCACTCCTCTCGAAATAATCACTGCTCGCCTTTCGGCAAATAGTACAGCACCACGCGGTTGTCGGGCACGAAGTACTTCTGCGCCACGCGGCGGATGTCTTCACGCGTGACCTTCATGTAGCGCTCGATCTCGGTATTGATGAGGTTGGTGTCGCCGAAGTAGGTGTAGTAGTTGGCCAGGCTTTCGGCAATGCCCACCATGGTCGAGTTGGAGCTGACGAAGTCGGCCTCGATCTGGTTGCGCAGCTTCTGGAACTCGCGCTCGCTGATCAGCTCCTCGCGCACGCGTGCGAACTGGGCATCCATACAGCCTTCCAGCTCGGCCGGATCGACGCCCATGTTGCACACGCCGAAGGCGATGGCCACGCCCGGGTCTTCCATCGAGAGCGGGAAGTTGCCCACGAACACGGCTTTCTGCTGCTCGTCCACACACGACTTGTACAGGCGCGAGCTCTCACCCGACGACAGCAACGTGCTGAGCATCTGCACGGCGTAGTAGTCGGGCGTACCCTGAGCCGGGATGCGGTAGGTCTGGATCACGGCCGGCAGCTGGATGTTGTCGTAGATGGTGTCGCGCACCTCGCCACCCAGGGGCGGCTCCACCACGTCGGGGCGCGGGATGGGGCGCGTGCCGCGCGGGATGCTGCCGAAGTACTTCTCTACCAGCTTCTTCGTCTCCTCGATGTCGATGTCGCCGGCGATGGACAGCACGGCGTTGTTGGGCACGTAGAACGTCTCGTAAAACTCCTTGTAGTCCTCTTCGGTGGCGGCATCGAGGTGCTCCATGGCGCCGATGACGGGCCAGCGGTACGGGTGCACCTTGTAGGCGCGCTTGAGGCTCTCTTCGAGCACCGAGCCATAGGGCTGGTTGTCGATGCGCTGGCGGCGCTCCTCTTTCACCACCTGGCGCTGCGTCTCGATGCCCACCTTCTCGACCTTGGCGTGCAGCATGCGCTCCGACTCGAGCCACAGGGCCGTGGCCAGATGGTTCGAGGGCAGTACCTCGTAGTAGAAGGTGCGGTCCCAGGTGGTGTTGGCGTTGTTGGTGCCGCCCGCCTTTTCGATGTAGTCGTCGAATTCGCCGCGCTTGATGTTCTCGGACCCTTCGAACAGCAAGTGCTCGAAGAAATGGGCGAAGCCGGTACGGTCGGGCCGCTCGTTCTTCGAACCCACGTGGTAGAGCACCGACACGGCCACGATGGGCGTGGAATGGTCTTCGTGCAGGATCACGTGCAAGCCGTTGGGCAGATCGTATTCGACGAATTCGATCTTGCGGCTCTGCGCCTGCACCACAGCGATGGAAGCCACCCACAGGGCCAGCGTCATCAGTTTCATCTTCATTGTACACTTGATTTTTTTGAGAAAAATTTCCGTTGGGCGAAAATGGCCAATTTTCCCCTGAAACCTTTCCCGCATGGACGAAGAGTGGGCTTTTGTTAGACGAATGGCAAAAGCCGGCGATCCATGGGGAAGGCATCCCAGGGCGGTCAGACGCGTGACAACGTGACGTCCCGATACTCGG
>CAYNYN010000360.1:0-3752 GCA_964401445.1 uncultured Saprospiraceae bacterium
CGCTTTCTTTCCGCCTTTCGGCAAACGGGACTCGTCATGGCGCAGAGCACGCGGCATGGCGGCGTGAGTCCGGCGCCGTGGGCCAGCCTCAACCTGGGGCTGCACACCGATGACGATCCGGCCCGGGTGCAGGAAAACCGGCGCCGGTTCTTTGCCGCTCTGGACGTCGATCCGGCGTGGGTGGCCGGCGGCCGCCAGGTGCACGGCGCCGAGGTGTGCGTGGTGGATCGGCCCGGCCAGTACGAGGGCTACGATGCCTTCGTGACCGATCGGCCCGGCATCTTCCTGAGCGTGACGGTAGCCGACTGCGTGCCGGTGTTGCTGTACGATGCCCGCACGGGGGCCGTGGGGGCAGCCCATGCCGGCTGGCGCGGCACGGTGGCCGGCGTGGTACGCGCCGCGCTCGACGCCATGCAGCGCCATTTCGCGACGCGCCCGCGCGACGTCTGGGCGTGGATCGGTGCCGCCATCGGGTTCGACCATTTCGAGGTGGGCGAGGAGGTGGCACGCCATTTTGCCGCCCGCCAGGGCGAGCAGCTGCTCAAGAAACCGGGTGCGCGGCCGGGCAAGTGGTACGTCGATCTCAAAGCAGCCAACCGCCTGCAGCTCGAAGAGGCCGGCGTGCCTGCCGCACAGATCGAGCTGGCGCCCTGGTGCACCGTGACGCACAATGCCGACTTTTTCTCGTACCGCAAGGAGGGTGGCCGCACGGGGCGGATGCTGGCCGTCGTGGGCCGTCGCGTTTTTTGAGAAAAAAATCGGTACCGCCCCCTTATCTTTGCGCGCAATTTGGAATCACGACAACCTGAACTCCCTCAGGTTTCTAAATTGCCTCACTTCATGCCCAAAGACACTTCCATCCGTTCCGTCCTCATCATCGGTAGTGGTCCCATCATCATTGGTCAGGCTTGTGAGTTCGACTATTCCGGCAGTCAGGCCATCCGGTCGCTGAAGGAAGAAGGCGTCGAGGTGACGCTGCTCAACTCCAACCCGGCCACCATCATGACCGACCCCATCCTGGCCGACCACGTCTATCTGAAGCCCCTGACGGTGGAAAGCGTCGAGCAGATCCTGCAGGAGCGCCAGATCGATGCCGTTTTGCCCACCATGGGTGGCCAGACGGCCCTCAACCTGGCCATCGAGGCCGGCCAGCTGGGCCTTTGGGAGAAGTACGGCGTGCGCCTCATCGGCGTCGATCTCGACGCCATCGAGCTGACCGAGAACCGCGAGGCGTTCCGCCAGCTGATGGTGAGCAAGGGGCTGAGCGTGGCGCCTTCCTACATCGCCAACTCGTATCTCGAAGGCATGGAGGCCGCCCAGAAGATCGGTTTCCCCCTCGTCATCCGGCCGTCGTACACGCTGGGTGGCTCGGGCGGCTCGTTCGTGATGAAGGAGGAAGACTTCCCCGAGGCGCTGAAGCGCGGCCTGAGCATGTCGCCCACGCACGAGGTGCTGGTAGAGAAGGCCGTGCTGGGATGGAAGGAGTTCGAGCTGGAGCTGCTGCGCGACGCCAACGACAACGTCGTGATCATCTGTACGGTCGAGAACCTCGACCCCATGGGCATCCATACCGGCGACTCGATCACGGTGGCGCCGGCCATGACGCTGTCCGACACGGCCTACCAGCGCATGCGCGACGAGGCCATGCTGGCCATGCGCTCGCTGGGCAACTTCGCCGGCGGCTGCAACATCCAGTTCGCCATCAACCCCGAGACCGAAGAGCTGATCGTCATCGAGATCAACCCGCGCGTGAGCCGCTCGTCGGCGCTGGCCAGCAAGGCCACGGGTTACCCCATCGCCAAGATCGCGGCCAAGCTGGCGCTGGGCTACACGCTCGACGAGCTGAAGAACCCCGTGACCAAGACCACCTCGGCACTGTTCGAGCCCACGCTCGACTACGTCATCGTCAAGATGCCGCGCTGGAACTTCGAGAAGTTCCACGGTGCCGACACGCGCCTCGGCCTCCAGATGAAGTCGGTGGGCGAGGTGATGGGCATCGGCCGCAGCTTCCAGGAAGCGCTGCAGAAGGCCTGCCAGAGCCTCGAGAACGGCCGCATGGGCCTGGGCGCCGACAAGAAAGAGTGGATCCGCACCGAAGACATCCTGCAGCGGCTCGAGCACGCCAGCGAAGACCGCATCTTCCGCCTCAAGGACGCCCTGCGCCTCGGCGTGCCCGAGCGCACCATCCAGAAGCTGACGCGCATCGACCCCTGGTTCATCCGCCAGATCAAGGAGCTGGTCAAGCTCGAAGAGGAGCTGATGCGCTACAACGTGCCCGAAGACATCCCGCGCGACTTTTTCCTCAGGCTCAAGCAGGCCGGCTATTCCGACGCCCAGATCGCCTGGCTGCTGCGCGTGGATGAGGAGGCTGTCGCCAAACGCCGCAAGGAGCTGGGCCTGCGCCGCGTGTACAAGACCGTGGACACCTGCGCGGCCGAGTTCGAGTCGAACACGCCCTATTTCTACTCCACCTTCGAGGGCGAGAACGAGAGCATACCCAGCGACCGCAAGAAGATCGTCGTGCTCGGCTCGGGCCCCAACCGCATCGGCCAGGGCATCGAGTTCGACTACTGCTGCGTGCACGGCCTGCTGGCCATCAAGGACGTGGGCTACGAGGCCATCATGATCAACTGCAACCCCGAGACGGTGTCCACCGACTTCGACGTGGCCGACAAGCTCTACTTCGAGCCCATCTTCTGGGAGCACATCGAGGAGATCATCCATCACGAAAAGCCCGACGGCGTCATCGTACAGCTCGGCGGACAGACGGCCCTCAAGCTGGCAAAGACCTTCCACGAGCGCGGCATCCCCATCGTGGGCACCAGCTTCGAAAACATGGACCTGGCCGAAGACCGCGGCGCCTTCTCCGACCTGCTCAAGGAGCTCGACATCCCGTATCCCCGCTACGGCGTGGCCCACGACGTGGACGAGGCCCTGCGCATCGCCAACGAGGTGACCTACCCCGTGCTCGTGCGGCCCTCCTACGTGCTGGGCGGCCAGCGCATGCGCATCGTCATCAACGACAGCGAGCTGGAGCGCCACGTGCTCAGCATCTTCAAGCACATGCCCGACAACCGCGTGCTCATCGACCAGTTTCTCGAAAGGGCCAAGGAGGCCGAGATCGACGCCATCTGCGACGGCGAGCAGGTGCACATCATGGGCATCATGGAACACATCGAGCCGGCAGGCATCCACTCGGGCGACAGCTCGGCCGTGCTGCCCACCTATAGCCTCAGCGTCGAGGCCGTCAACAAGATGGTGGAATACACCGAGAAGCTGGCCAAAGCGCTCGACATCCGCGGCCTGCTCAACGTGCAGTTCGCCGTCAAGGACGACCAGGTGTACGTGATCGAGGCCAACCCGCGCGCCTCGCGCACCACGCCCTTCATCGCCAAGGCCTACGACGTGCCCTACCTGCAAATCGCCACCAAGGTGATGCTGGGCACCCACAAGCTGAGCGACTTCAACATCCAGCCGCGGCCCAAGGGCTTTGCCATCAAGGTGCCGGTGTTCTCTTTCGAGAAATTCCCCAACGTCGACAAAAACCTCGGTCCCGAGATGCGCTCCACCGGCGAGGAGATCCGCTTCATCAAGGACCTGACCGACCCGTTCTTCCGCGAGCTGGACCGCCAGCGCTACATGTACCTGACGCGGTGATGGAGTGAGCGAGAGACGGAGAGACAGAGAGATGGAGTGCGGAGTGAGGAGTGAAGAGAGCGTTGCGTATCGTTGCGGCTTTGCGCCTTTGCGTG
>CAYNYN010000361.1:0-1228 GCA_964401445.1 uncultured Saprospiraceae bacterium
ATAAAGCCGTACCTTTGCGGCCGTTTTCGAAAAACCAAAAAACTGAAGTCATATGCTTTGTGTAGGAGATCGTTTCCCCGAGTTTCGCAAGACGGCTGTCGTGAGCATCGAACCGGGCAAGGAGTTCGCAGAGATCAGCTCGGACGACATCATCAACGATGAGGGCCGCTGGACGGTAATGTTCTGGTGGCCGAAGGATTTCACTTTCGTGTGCCCCACCGAGGTGGCGGCCTTCAACGAGCGCTACGAAGAGTTCGAAAAGCGCAATGCCATGGTCATCGGTGCCTCGACCGACTCGGAATTCGTGCATCTGGCATGGCGCAACAACCACCCGCAGCTGCGCAACCTTCAGTTCCCCATGCTGGCCGACACCAGCAAGTCGCTGGCCGAAGACCTGGGCATCCTCGAGCAAAATGAACGCGTGGCCTACCGCGCCACCTTCATCGTCGACCCCGAGGGCATCATCCGCTGGGTGAGCGTGTACGACCTGAACGTCGGCCGCAACGTGGACGAGGTGCTGCGCGTGCTCGACGCCCTGCAGACGGGCGAGCTGACGCCCTGCAACTGGACGCCGGGCGAGGAGGTGATCCACATCGGATAAGAACTACAGTAGCTCATATACCGATTTTTGGAAAAGGACTGCTTCGGCGGTCCTTTTGCTTTTTGGGCCGTACCGGCCGGCTGGATTTGACAAAAAGCTGCAAAAAAGCCTTCGGCGCGTGCGGGGGCAACCGCATACCTTTGGGCCGCGAGGGAGGGGGCGTGATACGCTCGGCGTTTTGATGCAGGTTGAAAAAAACGAATCGATATGCCCGATATGGAAATCCGACTCAAGCGCGTGGACGATGCCTTCCGGATGGAGGCGTCCAACGAGGATGGCCACACGATCGTGATGGACGGTGCCGAAGGCATCGGCGGCAGCCGCTCGGCCATGCGGCCCATGCAGGCGCTGCTGGCCTCGCTGGCGGGCTGCAGCACCATCGACGTGGTACACATCCTGCGGCGCCAGCGCCAGCCGCTCGAAGGCATCGAGGTGAAGGTGGAAGCCGAGCGCGAAAAGGACAAGGTGCCGGCGCTCTTCACCCGCATCCACCTGCACTACCGCCTCACGGGAGACCTCAAGCCCGAAAAGGTGGAACAGGCCATCCGCCTGTCGATGGAAAAATATTGTTCCGTGGCCAAGATCCTCGAAAAAACGGCCCCGATTACGTGGAGCTATGAGATCGAT
>CAYNYN010000361.1:1328-3747 GCA_964401445.1 uncultured Saprospiraceae bacterium
ATCGTCCATCGTCCTAACTCCATCTTCAAATCCTCAACAAAATGTCCCACTTCGAAACCGACGCCATACGCCGCCAGATGGAGCGCACGCAGTACCGCGAGCATTCCAATCCGCTGTTTCTCACTTCGAGCTTCGTGTTCGAGGATGCCGAGCAGATGCGCGCCCTGTTCAGCGGCGAAGCCGAGGGCGACATCTATTCGCGCTACTCGAACCCCAACGTCAACGAGTTCGTGGACAAGGTGTGCGCCATGGAAGGCGCCGAGGACGGCTTTGCCACGGCCTCGGGCATGGCGGCCGTGTGGGCGGGCATGGCGGCCTTTCTGCACAGCGGCGACCACGTGCTGGCGTCGCGCGCCGTGTTCGGCTCCACCCATCAGATCCTCACGCAGATCTTCCCGCGATGGGGCATCACGCATACCTATGTCGACCCGCAGGACGTGGATGGCTGGGAAGCGCACATCCGCCCCGAGACGCGCATGATCGTGCTGGAGACGCCTTCCAACCCGGGCCTCGTGCTCGTCGATCTGGAGAAGGCCGGCGCGCTGGCGCGCAAACACAACCTCATCCTGCTGGTGGACAACTGCTTTGCCACGCCTTACCTCCAGCGCCCCATCGACTACGGCGCCGACCTGGTCATGCATTCCGGCACCAAGTTCATGGACGGGCAGGGGCGCGTGCTGGGCGGCATCCTGGTGGGCCGCAAGGAGCTGATCGAAGAGGTGCGTTTCTTCTGTCGCCATACGGGCCCCTCGCTCTCGCCCTTCAACGCCTGGGTGCTGAGCAAGGGCCTCGAGACGCTGGCCGTGCGCATGGAGCAGCACTGCCGCAACGCGCTCGCCCTGGCCGAATGGCTGGAGGCGCATCCGCAGGTGCAGCGCGTGTCGTATCCGTTCCTGCCCAGTCATCCGCAGCACGAGCTGGCGCGCCGCCAGATGCGCCTCGGCGGCGGACTGGTGACGTTCGAAATCGCAGGGGGCCTCGAGGCGGGCAAGCGCTTCATCGATGCGCTGCAGATGTGCTCGCGCTCGTCCAACCTCGGCGACGTGCGCACCATCGTCACCCATCCTGCTTCGACCACGCACTCCAAGCTGACCGAGCAGGAGCGGCTGGCCGTGGGCATCACGCCCGGCCTCATCCGCATCTCGGTAGGGCTGGAGCACGTCGAAGACATACAGGCCGACCTGGACCAGGCCCTCGCGGCAGCGCGTAACAGCGTGACGCGTGACGCGTGACACCGTGACGAGTGACGCCCCGATTCTCGGGACAGGCTCCGATGTCGATCAGGGCAGCGAGTATCAACCGCCCTCGGCCTTGCACCGATGGCTCCACATTCGCCGCCGCTATACCGCCCTTCGTTGCGACACTGCCGCCAGCACGCTCATGTGATACAGCACGCGGGCACCCACGTTGCCGTCCCATTCGTGCGGCTGACCACCCACCTCACACAGGTCGAAGCCGATGATGGTGCGGCCGCTGCGCACCACCTCCTCGATGAGGAAGCACGCTTGCGCAAACGACAGCCCCGACGGCACGGGTGTGCCCGTGTGCGGGCAGAGCGCCGGGTCGAGTCCGTCGATGTCGAAGCTGATGTACACCTTTTGCGGGAGCTCGGCCACGATCTCTTTGGCCGCTTGCGCAAAATCGAGCCCGCGCATGGTGGCGTGTTGCAGGTCGCGGTCGTAGAAGACGCGCACGCGCCCCTGTGCGGCCTTGACCACCTCCACCTCGGCATGGCAGTAGTCGCGGATGCCCACCTGCACCAGCCGCGTTATTTGCGGAAGCTGGAGGGCATTGTAGAAGATGGAGGCATGCGACCAGGTGAAGCCCTCGTAGGCGGCGCGCAGGTCCATGTGCGCGTCGATCTGGAACACGCCGAAGGCGTCGTGGCGCTCGGCCAGGGCCTGCAGGTAGCCCAGCGGCACCGAGTGCTCGCCGCCCACCAGGCCCACGATCTTGCCGCGGTCGAGCAGGGCGCCGGTCTGCGCCTGCACCCAGTCGTTGAGCCGGGCCGAGGCGGCGTTGATGCGGTCGAGGATGGCGCGCATGGCGGGGTCGGCATCGGGGCTGCCGCCCTGCTCGATGAAGTCGATGTAGCGCTCGGCTTCGGCGCGCAGCTCGGCAGAGCGCGCCAGCCAGCCTTCGTCGGGCTGCCGGAAGAAGAAGCCCAGCTTCCAGGCATCGGGCAGCACGGGGTGGTACAGGTCGAGCTGGCTCGACGCCTCGAGGATGTTGGCCGGGCCGGTGGCCGTGCCCCCGCCATACGAGACCGTCACGTCCCAGGGCACGGGCTGGAAGACCACCAGCGACTCGTCCTCGTCGAAAGGCAGGCCGATGAAGTTGCCGTTGCGCAGGCCCACGCCGCTGGGATCGAAGGAGCGGATTTTCTCTTCTCTATTCATCGTCAGTAGCTGTTTTGAGC
>CAYNYN010000362.1:0-3722 GCA_964401445.1 uncultured Saprospiraceae bacterium
GCGTTGATACGCCGCCCCGGCAAGTCGGCCTCGATGTTGAAGTTTTAAAAACGTTGCGGGCCGTTGCGCCGTAGCGGCGTAGCGCGAGGCGCTCAACCCTCAACCCATTTCAAGAAAAAACCATTCATGGACATCCAGTACATAGGCGAACATCTGCTTCCCGGCCGCATCGGTCATACGGCACTGGCCATTGGCTTTGCGGCCAGCCTCATGGCACTCGTTTCGTGGTTCTTTGCTACGCGGCGGCAGCATTTGCCGGAAGGCGAAAGCTGGAAGAAGCTGGCGCGCACGGCCTTCCACGTGCATGGGCTCGGCGTGCTGACGGTCATCGGCACGCTGTTTTACATCATGATCAACAAGTACTACGAGTACCACTACGTGTGGGCCCACGTGAACGACGAGCTGCCGATGCAGTACATCGCCTCGGCGTTCTGGGAGGGGCAGGAGGGCAGCTTCCTGCTGTGGATGTTCTGGAATGCGGTGCTGGGCTGGGTGTTGCTGTGGCGCTTCCGCAAAATGGCAGGCAGCGGCCAGCCTTTCTGGGAAGGGCCGGTCATGGCCGTGATCGCCCTGGTGCAGGCCTTCCTCTTCATCATGCTCCTCGGCGTGTACCTGCCGGGCACGGAGGTGAAGGTGGGCTCCAACCCGTTCCTGCTGCTGCGCGAGGTGATGGATGCGCCCATTTTTGCGAAAGCAGACTACCTGCAGCTCATCCAGGGCAATGGCCTCAACCCGCTGCTGCAGAACTACTGGATGACCATCCACCCGCCCGTGCTGTTTCTGGGCTTCGCCTCGGTGGTGGTGCCCTTTGGCTTCAGCGTGGCGGGCCTGTGGCTCGACCAGCACAAGAAGTGGCTCACGCCCGTGCTGCCGTGGGCGGCCTTCAGTGGCTTCGTGCTGGGGCTGGGCATCCTGATGGGTGGCGCCTGGGCCTACGAAGCGCTCAGCTTCGGCGGCTACTGGGCCTGGGATCCCGTGGAAAACATGTCGCTGGTGCCCTGGCTGGTACTCGTGGCCGGCCTGCACACCAACCTGGTGGCGCGCGCCACCGGCCACTCCATCCGCAGCACCTATCTGTTCTATCTGCTCGCCTTCGTACTGGTGGTCTACAGCACCTTCCTGACGCGTTCGGGCATCCTGGGCGACAGCTCGGTGCACGCCTTCACCGAGATGGGGCTGGAGACGCAGCTCGTGTCGTTCATCGTGGCCATGATGCTGGTGGGCTTCGGCCTGCTGGCTTGGAAATACCGGCGGGTGCCGGCGCCGGCCAAGGAAGAGCCCTTCGCCTCGCGCGAGTTCTGGATGTTCATCGGCAGCCTGGTGCTGTTCTTCAGCGCCGCCATGATCACGGCGGCCACCTCACTGCCTGTGTACAACAAGATCCGGCAGGCGTTCGATCCGGTGTTCGAGGGGCTGACCATCACCGAGCCGGTGCCCTTCTACAACCGCTACCAGCTCTGGATCGCCGTGTTCATCGGCCTGCTGTCGGGCATCGCGCAGTTTTTGCGGTATCGCGAGCGCAACTTCGAAGCCTGGCGCACCCGCTTCTTCAAGCACGTCATGATCGCCAGCCTGGCGGCCATCGCCCTCACGGTCGTCAACGCCCTGTGGATCAACCTGTTTGCCTGGCAGTACGTGCTGCTCTGCTTTGCTGCCTGCTTCGCCATCACCTCCAACCTCGACTACCTGATCGCCTTCCTGAAAGCCAACCTGAAGGAAGGCGCCTCGGCCATCGCGCACATCGGCTTCGGCGTGATGATCGTGGGCATCCTGGCCTCGGGGCTCAACAAGCACCACATCTCGAAAAACCCGTTTGCCATGCGCGGGCTGGTGGAAGGAGCCACCGAGGAAGACCTGGCGCGCAACGTGGTGCTCATCAAGAACTCGCCACTGCTGCTGCCCGAAAGCGGCTACGAGGCCGAGTACCTGGGCGATACCATCGTAGGGCACAAGCGCACCTTCTTCGTCGAGTTCCGCAAGCGCGACGAGGCGGGCCGCGTCGCCGAGCGCTTCCTGCTCACGCCCAACATCCTGTATGACAAAAACTTCGAGAAGGTCGCCGCGTCCAATCCCTCCACGCGCCGATACTGGAACAAGGACATCTTCACCCATATCGCCTGGCTGCCCGCACCCGAGATCAGCATCGAGGAAAAGAAGGCTGCCGAGGACAGCCTCGACTACCAGCCCTACGTGGCCCGCATCGGCGACACCATCTACACCTCGAAGGTTTATGCCATCGTCAAGGGCATGGTGATGCAACCCACGCATCGCGACTATCACCCCCAGCCCGGCGATTACGCCATGGGCCTGCAAATCGAATTCCACGAGCTGGACGCCGACACGGCCTGGCTGGCCACCCCCGTGGTCGTGCTGCGCGGCAACCTCATGTACCAGTACCCCGCCGAGCTCAACGAGCTGGGCATCAAGGTGCGGCTCACCGAAGACTTCCTCGACGCCGCCCTGACACCCGACGACCGCCTCGCCTGGGAGCGCTTCGAGCTACACCAGGGCGACGAGGTGGACTGGCAGGGTCTGCGCCTGCGCTTCGACGGCTTCGAGCGCGAGCCCAAACACCCGGCCTATGTGCCCGAAGAAGGCGACATCGCCGTGGGCGCGCGCATCAGCGTGGTGGCCGACAGCCAGCGCTACGAGGCCGAGCCGGTGTACATCATCCGCAACCTGCAGCCGCTCAACCTCAAGGACCAGATCCCCGAGCTGGGCCTCCACGTGCGCTTCACCGGCCTCGACCCCGAGGCAGAGACCATCGAGCTGCTGGTGGCCCGGGAGACGCCCGCGCAGCGCAAGGCCTGGCCCTTCGAAATCGCAGAAAACTACCGGCGCACCGACTATATCGCCCTCGAAGCCATCGTCTTTCCGGGCATCAATCTGTTCTGGCTGGGCAGCCTGGTCATGCTGCTCGGCTTGCTGCTGAGTGCCGTGTACCGCGCCCGCCAGCGGCGCGCCTGAACCACGCGAGCCATGATTGCACGCGGTATCGTCATCATCGGAGCAGGCAAGGTGGGTCGGGCACTGGCCCGGCGCCTCACCGAGCGGGGCTTCCCCCTCGCCGCCGTGTACAACCGCACGCCACGCGAGGATTTGCGCCTTTCGGCAAACGTGACCTCCGCGCTCGATGAGCTGCCCCGCGATGCCGGACTCTACCTGCTGTCCGTCAGCGACGACGCCATCGAGCCCATGGCCCGCAAGCTCAAAGACTACCTTCCCGGCGACGCCCTCGTCGCCCACACCTCGGGCGCCACCCCGCTCGAGGCCGTGACCGCCCATTTCCCGAAAGGGGCCATCTTCTACCCGCTGCAGAGCTTCACGCCTGCGCGCCAGCCCGACTGGTCGCAGATACCCATCTGCCTTTCGGCAAACGACGCCCGCACGCTCGACGCCCTGCGCCCCCTCGCCGAAGCCATCGGCGGCAGCGTGCACGTACTCGACGACGCGCAGCGGCGCCGGCTCCATCTGGCCGCCGTCTTTGCCAACAACTTCACCAACTATTGCTATCACGTCGCCAGCGAGCTGCTCAAAGAGCAAGACCTGCCCTTCGACATGCTCATCCCGCTCATCCGCGAGACCACGGCACGTCTGGGCAGCGCCCCGCCGGCCCGATTGCAAACCGGCCCTGCCATCCGTGGCGACCAGCAGACCATCCGCCGCCACCTCGATGAGCTCGAAACGCACGAAGAATGGCAGAAGCTGTACCGCCACCTGAC
>CAYNYN010000363.1:0-3668 GCA_964401445.1 uncultured Saprospiraceae bacterium
AAAAAACTGCGTCCACACTGCGTTTTTCTGCGTCTGAAAGCTGCGGTTGAGGGCTCGCTGCGCTCGCGACGATGGACGACAGATAATTCACGGTGTTACGTCATCACCCTCAACCCATTCAGCAGACTTGAACACTACAAAAACCGCCGCCTATGAAAAAGCTGATCGGACTGACATGCTTCCTGACCGTACTCACCTGGGGGCTGCACGCACAGACGCTGGTGTACAAGCCCAAGAACCCCTCTTTCGGGGGCAACACGTTCAACTACAGCTGGCTGCTGAGCGGCGCGCAGGCCCAGGACACCTACAAGGACCCCGATGCAGAAGACCCCTTTGCCGCCTTCAATTTCGGCGACCCGCTGACCGACTTCACGGAAAACCTCAACCGGCAGCTGCTGAGTCGCATCTCGCAGGAGCTGTTCACCAGTCAGTTTGGCGATGCCGGCCTTACGGAAGGCACCTATACGCTGGGCGGCTTCCAGGTGGAAGTGAAAAACACGACCGAAGGGGTAGCCATCACCATCCTGGACACGACCACCGGCGGCCAGACCCAGGTCGTCGTGCCGTTCTTCTGAGCGCACGCTGACGAGGCCCCTTGACCACCACCAACCGACATGCCATGAGAAAAACGCTTTGGCTCATCCCGCTCATACTGACCACCTGGGGCTGTGGCGCCTGGCTGCACCAGCCCATGCAGCCGTCACAGGCCCGCATCGGCGAGCTCACATCGACCTACTATCTGCTCAAGAGCCTCCCCAAACCGGCCGAGCCCATCGTGGCCGCCGTGTACAAGTTTCAGGACCAGACCGGCCAGTACAAGCTCTCCGAGAACGGCGGCAGCTTTTCCACGGCCGTCACGCAGGGCGGCACCACCATCCTGATGCGCGCCCTTGAGGAGTCGGGCTGGTTCGTACCCATCGAGCGCGAAAACATCGGCAACCTGCTCAACGAGCGCAAGCTCATCCGCTCGAGCCACATCCAGTATGGCGGCGACCCCAACAAGGCCGTGCCGCCCCTGTTGTTCGCAGGCGTCATCCTCGAGGGCGGCATCGTCAGCTACGACGCCAACATCATCACGGGTGGCGCCGGCCTGCGCTACTTCGGCACGGGCGGCTCGGGGCAGTATCGGCAGGACCGCGTCACGGTCTATCTGCGCGCCGTCAGCACCAACACCGGCAAGGTGCTCAAAACGGTCTACACCTCGCGCACGCTCCTCACCCAGGCCGTGGACGTAGGCCTGTTCCGCTTCGTGAGCTTCAAGCGCCTGCTCGAATTCGAGACGGGCTACACCTACACCGAGCCTTCGGAGCTGGCCGTCACCGAAGCCATCGAGAAGGCCGTGCAGGTGCTCGTGCTCGAAGGACTCGAGGACGGCCTGTGGGCGGCAGCCGACCCCGAAGCGGCCGCCCAGGCACTCAAAGCCTATCGCGCCGAGAAAGAACGCATGGAAGCCACCGACTGGCTGCAGCGCCGCCCGCAGCAGTGGCGTCGCCCCGTGGCGCTGGGCGTGGGCTTCGGCACCACACTCTACCAGGGCGACTACCCCAATGCCACGCTGCTGCCCGCCATCGACCTGGAGATGCAACGCCGCTTCAACGACTGGTGGTCGGTGGGCGGCCGCTTCGGTCTGGGCGCGCTGGGCACCTTCGACTATTTCCGCACCAAGGCCAGCTACGCCGAACTCACCGCCACCTACACGCTCATGCCCTTCGACAAGGCTACGCCCTGGTTCCGCACGGGCCTGGGCATGCTGTTCACCGAAGACGAGGAAGGGCGGTTCAGCCTTACGGCAAAAAGTCAATTTGCGTGGTCGGTGGCGGCCGGCATCGAGCTGATGTCGCAGCAACAAACGGCGCTCTTTTTCGGCATCGAATACCATTACCCCTTCGACGACATGCTGGACAACACGGCCAACGGCCGATTCAACGATTACTATTACCAGCTCTCGGCCGGCCTCAGAGTGTACCTGGGCAAGGAACCGCCCCCCCGGCCGGCGCGTCCGGGCTTCTGATTCGCGTACACCATGCCCCCGTGTCATCATTGGCTTTTTGGCGAAAGCCGGAAAAAAACAGACATACCGATATCCGACAGGCTATGAGAAAAACCGCACCCGCACATCCGTTCTGCCCCGCACGCAAATGGCAGGTGGCCATGACCCTCGGCGTGTTGCTGATGCTTGCCGGCTGTCGCGACACCCCCATCGAGCCCGTGTTTACCGGCCGCCTCACCGGCCAGGTGGTCGAGGCCACCACGCTGGAGCCCGTGGCCAAAGCGCTCGTTTCGACCAACCCGCCCACGCAGACTGTCTTCACCGACAGCCTCGGACAGTTCGACCTGGGGGAAATACCGGTGGAATCGTACTCCGTCCAGGCAGAAAAAACGGGGTACGTCACCTCTTTCGCTGCTGCCGAGCTGATACGCGACCAGACGCTGCACGTGGTCATCCGCCTGCCGCGCGACACCAGCGACAACAGCGCCCCCACACAAGCCGCCAGCCCCACCCCTGCCGACGGCGCCACCAACCAGCCCCTCACCCTGCAGCTGTGCTGGCAAGCCTCCGACCCCGATGACGACCCCCTGCAATTCGACCTCTGGCTCTTCCCCGGCCCTGACGGCCAAATGACGCGCATGGCCCAGGCCATCACCGATACGTGCTGGACGGTTTCCAACCTCAAATACGCCACCGACTACGTCTGGCAGGTGAACGCCACCGACGGCACCAGCGGCCTGGTGTACGGCCCTGTCTGGCATTTCCGCACCATGCCCTTCCCCACCCTGCCCGTGATGGCCGCGCGCCCCGAGGGCGCCACCATGAAGCTGATAGGATACGACGCCGACTCGCTGGTCATGAGCTACGACCTGACCATGCCCTCGGCCTGGCGCCCCCGCTACAGTCCCCAGCGCGACAAGGTGGCCTTCATCGGTCTGGAAGGCGCCGAGCCCATGCTCATGCTCATGAACCCCGACGGCACGGGCGTGATGCAGCTGGCTTCCGTCTCCGTCAACACCCTGCTGCAACGCGAGGCCGCCTTCAGCTGGTCGCCCGACGGCTCGAAGCTGCTCTTCCCGCACTTCGGACAGATGTTCATCGTCAACCGCGATGGCTCGGGAGCGCAGTTCTTTGCCGAAGCACCTGCCGGACAGATGTTCGCCGCCTGCGATTGGTCGCCATTGGGCAACCGCATCGCCGTGCGCACCGTAGGCAGCTATCCCTACACCTCGCGCATCTACCTGTACGACACCCAGGGACAGGTCGTCCAGCTGCTCGTCGATGACCTGCCCGGATGCACGGGCAACCCCGCCTTCTCGCCCGACGGGCAAAAGCTGGTGTACACGCACGACATGTCGGGCTTCGAAGCGACCGACGGCCGCCAGCTCGATGCCCGCATCTTCCTGATGAACCTCAACAACCAGTCGGTCATCGACCTGTCTTCCGACAAACCGGCCGGCTACAACGAGCTCGATCCCCGCTTCTCGCCCGACGGCGCATGGATCATTTTCACACAGGTGCCCAACGATGGCTCCGCCCCGCCTGCCATCTGGAAAATGGACCTGCAAGGAGAAAACCGCACCCTGCTGATCGAAAATGCCGAAATGCCCGATTGGAGATGAGGAGAGAGGAGTGAGGAGTGAGGAGAGACGTGTCGTTGCGCCGTTGCGTGAGGAAA
>CAYNYN010000364.1:0-3654 GCA_964401445.1 uncultured Saprospiraceae bacterium
CCGATCGGGCACACGGGCATCGTCGTCATGCGATGAGGGGTAATGGTCTTTTTGCCGGAAGGCAGACAAACGAAAGCGCTCCATTTCGGCGAAGGCGGGAAAAGCACAATCTTGGAGCACCAAACCGCTTTTCACAAAAAACCGACGCCATGCGTATCCTGACTGCCATCGCCATCCTGCTGTGCTGCCTTTCGGCAAATGCCCAGCAGACCGATCACGTGCTCGGCGACCTGCTCATCCAGATTGCGCCGGACCGCCATCCGCGCCAGATCGAGCGGGCCCTGGGCACCTTCGAAGGACGCCCCACGGGCTTCCACTGGGTCAAGACCGTGAGCGCGCCCATGCGCATCCACCTGTACCGCTTCGACTACGGACAGATCCACGAGGAGCGATTCCTCGAATACGTGCGTGGCATCGAAGGGGTCGAGATCGCGCAGTTCAACCACGTCATCGCGCCGCGCGCCACCACGCCCGACGACCCCCAGTTCCCGCTGCAGTGGCAGTACATCAACGACGGCTCCGATGGCGGCGTGCCCGACGCCGACCTCGATGCCGAGCTGGCATGGGACATCACCACCGGCGGCCTGACGCCCCAGGGCGACACCATCGTCGTGTGCGTCATCGACGGCGGCATCGACATGGGCCATGAAGACTTCGGCGACAACATCTGGTACAACTGGGCCGAGATCCCCGGCAACGGCATCGACGACGACAATAACGGCTACGTGGACGACTTCCGCGGCTGGAACGCCTATGCCGAGACCGACAACGTGGACAACGACGACTGGCACGGCACCAACGTGGCCGGCATCGTGGGTGCGCAGGGCGACAACGGCATCGGCGTGGCCGGCGTCAACTGGAACGTCAAGGTGATGGTCGTGGTGGGTGGCGGCAACGAGGCCGCAGCCCTGGCCGCCTACACCTACCCCTACGTCATGCGCAAGCGCTACAACGAGAGCGGCCGCAGCGAGGGCGCCTTCGTGGTGGCCACCAACGCCTCGTGGGGCGTCGACTTCGGCCAGCCCGCCGACGCGCCCCTGTGGTGCGCCTTCTACGACTCGCTGGGCATGCAGGGCATCCTCAACTGCGGCGCCACCATCAACGGCAACGTCAACGTGGACGAAGAGGGCGACCTGCCTACGGCCTGCCCCAGCGACTTCCTCATCAGCGTGACCAACATGAACAACCAGGACGTCAAGGTGACCGGTGCCGGCTACGGCGCCACCACCATCGACCTGGGCGCGTTCGGCGCAGGCACCTGGACGGCACAGCCGGGCGACAGCTACGGCGCATTCGGCGGCACCTCGGGCGCCACGCCCCACGTTACGGGCACCGTGGCCCTGCTCTATGCGGCGCCCTGCCCGCTGCTCGGCGAGCTGGCACTGACCGACCCGCCGCAGGCGGCCCTGCTGGCCCGCCAGTACATCCTCGACGGGGTGGACCCCAACGCCAGCCTCCAGGGCATCACCGTCACCGGCGGCCGGCTCAACATGTTCAACTCGCTGCAGCTGCTCATGCAAAACTGCGGCCCCTGCCCGCCGCCGGCCGCCCTCGTCGCTTCCGAAATCATCGACACCTCGGCCCTCATCACCTGGCAGCCGCTCGACTCGACGCTGTTCGTCAACCTGCGCTGGCGCCAGGCCGGCGACACCGCATGGCAGGTCATCGACTCGCTCGCTGCCGACTCGCTGTTGCTGAGCGGCCTGCAGGCCTGCACCACCTATGAGGTCGAGCTCGAAGCCGTCTGCGCCGACACGCTCAGCGGCTACATTCCACACATCGAATTCACTACCGACGGCTGCTGCGTGCCGCCCGAGGTCGTCTTCGTGGACGAAGTGGATTCGACGGTGGTCGTGGCCCAATGGCCTGCCGTGCTGGCAGCCCAGTACTACGTCGTCACCCTGGCCAGCGCCACCGACACCATCGTCCTGGACAGCATGCCCGGCCACGAGCTGGTTTATGACGGCCTCGAGCCGTGTACCGACTACCAGATTTGGGTGCAGACCGTTTGCGACACGGGCATCACGCAGCCCACGCCTCCCGTCGATTTTCGGACGTTCGGCTGTGGCCCCTGCATCGACCTCACCTACTGCGAGGCCGGTGCCAGCACCCAGTTCGAGTTCATCCAGTCGGTGGTCGTCGACACTTTCGCCAACGCGTCGGGCGACAACGGCGGCTATGCATTTTTTGGCGACAGCCTGAACATCGTGCTGCACACCTACGGACTGTACGAGGTGACGGTCGAGCCGGGCTATCAGGGTAGCAGCTATGGCGAGCACTTCCGCGTGTGGATCGATTTCAACCAGGATGGCGACTTCGAGGACGATGGCGAGATGGTGTTCGAGACGGCCGAGCCCGTGCAGGAAGCCGTCACCTTCACGCTGCTGCTCGGCCCCGACGTGCCTCTGGGCCTGGCGCGCATGCGCGTGGGCATGACCTGGGCCGGCAACGGCGGCACCAACTACCCCGACGCCTGCGGCGTGGAGTTCGAAGGCGAGTTCGAGGACTATTGCCTGACCATCGTGGAAGGCACCCCGCCCGAGTGCCTGGCGCCACAGCTCGTCGTGGACACGGCAGGCTACCAGTGGGTACACCTCGTGTGGGACGCCAACCCCGAAGCGCTCAACTACTTCGTGCAGATCCGCCCGCAGGGCACCGACGAATGGCTGACCGAGGACACGCACGACACGGAATTCTGGTTCGAGCAGCTGGAGCCCTGCACCACCTACGAGGTGCGGCTGGCCGCCCACTGCATCGGCGTCGATGGTGCCTACGGCGACATCGTGACCTTCACGACGGCCTGCCCGCCGCCCTGCGACGGCATCGTCCAGGCCGTAGATACCGCCAACGTCGGCTACACCAGCCTGATCCTCTTCTGGGACGAGCAGCCCAACGCCGAAGGCTACGTGCTGCTGTTCCGCCCCCACGGCACCGACCAGTGGCACGACGCCTTCGCGGCAAGCGCCGAGATCGGGCTGGCACAGCTCGAGCCCTGCACCACCTACGACCTGCTGATCAAAACGCTCTGCCCCTTCGGCGAGTCGGATTTTTCGGATACGCTCAGCTTCATGACGGCCTGCCCGCCACCCTGCACCGACCTGCCGCCTACCATCGACACGGTCAACGTGCACGAGCACAGCATGGTGCTGTTCTGGCAGGAGATCGCCCACGCCACCGGCTACCTGCTGTTGTGGAAAGCGCACGGCACCGACGACTGGCACGAGCTCGAGGCACCCCATGCCGAGGTCCATCTGAACGACCTGGAACCTTGCACGGCTTACGACTTCAAGGTCAAGGTGCTGTGTGAATTTGGCGAAAGCGAATTCACGCAGGTTTTCACCTTTAGCACGGGCTGTCCCTCGGCAACGGAAGACCGGCTGGCGCACCTGCTCGCCCTCGACCTGCTGCCCAATCCCTTCACCGACCAATTCACGCTCTCGCTACAGCTTCCGCAAAATGCCGAGCTGGAGCTGCGTCTGGTGCACGTGTCGGGACAGGTGGTCGCCACGCGCAGGCTGCATTTGCCGGAAGGCGCTCACAACATCGGCTGGAAGGACCTCGACGCATTGCCCGCAGGCCTCTATCTGCTGGAAGTGCGCACGCCCTGGGGCCGCACGGCCCTGCCGCTGGTGCGGATGAAATAGAAAGGGCCGC
>CAYNYN010000365.1:0-3653 GCA_964401445.1 uncultured Saprospiraceae bacterium
TGCCATTCCTCATTTTCATCGTGGTGTTCATGCCGGTGTACTTCTACCTGCGTGGACGCCAGCGGCTGTTGTGGTGTCTGGTGGGCAGTTACTTCTTTTACGGGTGGTGGGACTGGCGTTTCCTGAGCCTGATCGCTTTCTCCACGCTGGTGGACTACTTCGTGGGGCTGAAGCTGGAAAAGGAGGAGCGGCCGCGCTGGCGCAAGCGCTGGCTGACGGTGAGTGTAGTGGTCAACCTCGGCGTGCTGGCGTTTTTCAAGTATTTCAACTTCTTCGCCGAGTCGCTGCGCGCGCTGCTGCAGACCTTTGGCTGGGAAGCCGACTGGACCACCCTCAACATCATCCTGCCCGTAGGCATTTCCTTCTACACCTTCCAGTCGATGAGCTACACCATCGACGTGTATCGCCGCAAGATTCCGGTGGAGCACAGCCTGGCGCGCTTTGCGACCTACATCGCCTTTTTTCCCCAGCTGGTGGCCGGCCCCATCGTTCGGGCTGCCGAGCTGCTGCCCCAGTTTCACCACGACCACCCGTTCCGATGGGACAATTTCGTCAAGGGCGGCACGCAGGCCCTGTGGGGCTTTTTCAAGAAGGTGGCCATTGCCGACACGCTGGCCCCCTTCGTCGATCAGTGCTTCCAGTCGCCCGACAGCTTCGGGGCGATGCACCTGTTCATCGGCGTCATCTTCTACAGCTTCCAGATCTACTGCGATTTTTCGGGCTACAGCGACATCGCCATTGGCCTGGCACGCATGCTGGGCTTCCGCTTTCCCGAAAACTTCCGGTCGCCCTATTTCAGCCAGAGCTTCAGCGAGTTCTGGACGCGCTGGCACATCACCCTGTCGTCCTGGCTGCGCGACTACCTCTACATCCCGCTGGGCGGCAACCGCCATGGCACCTTCAACACCTACCGCAACCTGATGCTCACCATGCTGCTGGGCGGGCTGTGGCACGGCGCGTCCTGGGTCTTCGTCTTCTGGGGCTTTCTGCACGGCATGTATCTGGTGGGGCAGCGCCTGTTGGGTCCGCCTTTCGGCAAAATGCTGAGCGCGCTGCGCGTACCTGCAGCGGTGCAGGCGGGTTTTTACATCCTGCTGGTGTACACCCTGACCAACGTGGCCTGGGTGTTTTTCCGCAGTCCCGACTTTGGCACGGCCATGGCCATGTTTCACGGCATCGCCGATGCCTCGTCCTTTTCGTGGGGGCTGGTCATCAACAAGTTTCAGGTGCTGAAGGGGGCCCTGCTCATCGCCTTCCTGCTGTGGGTGGACATCGTGGCGCTGCGCATCGACTGGCAGGAGCTGGTGTGGCGCAAGCCGCAATGGCAGGTGGCGGCATGGGCCGTGCTGCTGTGGCTCATGGCTTTCTTTGGCACCTTCGATTCCAATGCGTTCATTTACTTCCAGTTTTAGTTTAAAGTTTAGTGTTTAAAGTTTAATGTTTAATGTTGATTTACAGTGGGATTGTGAAAGAAGTTCTTGTGTCCATCGTCCATAGTCTATCGTTCATCGTCCAGCGTCCATCGTGAAACCACAAACGCACATATCGACGGCAGATGCGCAGCGTGTCCGCGTGCGCCGCAATCCGCTCTTCTGGCTGGGGCTGATGGCGTTGGTGTTCATGGGCGACCGGCTGGGCGGGCTGGTGCTCGAGCAGGTGGTGCAGCACAGCCAGTTTCGGTACTCGCGCCTGTATTACGGCCGTGCCGATGCCGACGTCGTCTTCCTGGGCAACTCGCGTGGCCTGATGTTTTTCCAGCCCGAGGTGGAACGCCAGACCGGCCTGCGCACGCTCAACCTGTCGTACAACGCCCTGCCCATCGACCTGGGGCGCGTGCTGTGTACCGACTGGATGGAGCGCCATGCCCGGCCGGGCCGCCTGCTCGTCATCGACGTGACGATGTGCGACCGCACCAACGACGCCCTCGTCTCGGGCTTCAACTGCTACCGCAAGCAGTCGGCGCGCCTCGACAGCCTCATCCGGCAGCGCGTGCCGAAAGCGTGGTGGGGTGGAGTGGTGAGTCACCTGTTTCGCTACAACAGCGAAATCTTCCAGCGGGCCCTGTTCTACCTCGAACGCTCCGACGAGGACTGGCTGCTCGACCGCGTCATCACCGACCGCATGAAGCAGGCCAACGCCACGGCGCCGCCCTATACCATCCATACCGACGACTACCTGCTCGGTCAGCTGGCGGACCTGGTGCACGCGGCCGCCCGCCACGGCATGGAGGTGCGCCTGCTCATCAATCCCTACTGGCCGCCCTTCGCTGCGCGCATTCAGAACCTTGCCGGCTTTCGCCAAAAGGTGGAGCAGGCCACCGGCTTGCCCGTGCACGACTACAGCACGGCCCTGCAGGGCGATGCCCTCTTCGGCGACTACCAGCACGTGAACAAGGCGGGGGCCCGCGTATTCATCGAGCGGCTGGTGCGCGATGGCATCCTGCCGCCAGGCGGACAGGCCGAGCCGTCGGCCCCGGAGGCAGGGCAGGCATCTCCTGCTGCAAAAGACTAACTTTCCCATCCCGTACGAGCCAAACCCGTAGCCATGCTGCGCGCCCTGCTTCGCACCCGTCCTTTTCTCGTCCTCGATGGCGGTCTGGCCACCGAGCTGGAGTGGCGCGGCCACGACCTGCGCGACGAGCTGTGGTCGGCGCGCGTGCTGGTCGAGCAGCCGGAAGCCATCGCGCAGGTGCACTTCGACTACTACTGCGCCGGCGCCGACGTGGCCATCACGGCTACCTACCAGGCCACGCCACAGGGTTTTGCCCGCAAGGGCATCCATCCGTGGGCGGTGGAGCGCCTGTTCCACCTGGCCGTGCGCCTGGCCGACGATGCGCGGCAAGCCTGCAGGCGCCATTTGCCGAAAGGCGAAAAAAGGGACCTGGTGGTGGCAGCCAGCATCGGGCCCTATGGCGCTTACCTCGCCGACGGCTCGGAATACCGGGGCGGCTACGGCCTGAGCAAACAGCAGCTGATGGACTTCCATCGGCCGCGCATGGAGCTGTTGTGCCGGGCGCGTCCCGACTGCCTGGCGCTGGAGACCATCCCCGACGCCACCGAGGTGGCGGCCCTGCTGGCCCTGCTCGACGAACACCCCGGCATGGAGGCGTGGCTGAGCTTCAGCACGCGCGACGAAAGCAGCCTGGCCGACGGCACACCCATCGAAGCCGTCACGGAGCTGGCGGCAGCCCACCCCTCGGTGGTGGCCGTGGGCGTGAACTGCCTGCCGCCCCACCGCGCCTTGCCCCTGCTGCGGCGCATGCATCGCGTGACCGATTTGCCCCTGGTGGTCTATCCCAACAGCGGCGAGGTGTGGGATGCCGCGCAAAGGTGCTGGTGCGCCCCTGCCCGCGAGGTGGATTTCGGGGCCCTGGCGGCAGAATGGTACGCTGCGGGCGCGCGCCTCATCGGTGGCTGTTGTCGCACCCGACCGGCCGACGTGGCAAGCATCCGTCGGGCACTGCGCGAATTGGTCGAAAAAGATGGCTGAAGCGTGCCGGATGGGCCAACTTGCCTTGCGGCAAATTTGTTGGGTGCGTGTGCCTTGCAGAAAATTCTGCATCTTGGGAAGCAAAGGCGCTGGCAGGCTTGTCCAGGAGGGTTTGAGTATTGAGTCCCCTGCAAAAAGTGGTTGAGGGTTGAGCGTTGAGGGTT
>CAYNYN010000366.1:0-3646 GCA_964401445.1 uncultured Saprospiraceae bacterium
AGCGAGTCTCAACCGTCTATTCCTCTATCTCATTCCAGCGGCTCATACAGCCACTTCACAGCCATGTCGCGTTCGCGCTGGCGGCCGTCCTTGTGGTAGAACTCGTTGGTGTGGTTGTCGTAGGTATAGTCTTCGGCCCACTTGCGGTGGTTCCTGGCCAGCTCTTCGAGGGCGTGGACGATGTAGTGGGCCTCCTCGTCGGTCATGGTGGGATGGATGGACAGGCGCACCCAGCCCGGCTTGACTTCGAGGTGGCCGTGGTCGATCTCGTCGGTGATGGCCTTCGATTTTTCGTAGGAGATCTGCAGCAGGTAGTGGCCATAGGTGCCGGCACAGGAGCAGCCACCGCGCGTCTGTATGCCATAGCGGTCGTTGAGCAGGCGCACGGCCAGGTTGTAGTGCAGCCCTTCGATGTAGAACGAGATCACGCCGAGGCGATGGCGGTGTTCGTCGGCCAGCAGGTGCAGGCCGGGGATGCGGTGCATGGCCGGCCAGATGATGTCGAGCAGCTCTTCCTCGCGGGCCAGCATGCGCTGCGGGTCCATGGCTTCCTTGAGGCGCACGGCCAGCCCTGCCTTGATGGTCTGCAGGAAGGCGGGCGTGCCCCCGTCTTCGCGCACCTGGATGTCGTCGAAGTAGCGGCGGCCGCCCCAGGGGTTGGTCCATGCCACGGTGCCGCCGCCGGGCACGTCGGGCACCTCGTTGCGGTACAGGTTGGCGTTGAAGACGATGATGCCGGGGGTGCCTGGCCCGCCGAGAAACTTGTGCGGCGAGAAGTAGATGGCGTCGAGGCGCTGCTCCTCCTTCTCGGGGTGCATGTCGATGGGTATGTAGGGGGCCGAGCAGGCGAAATCGACGAAGCACAGGCCGCCGTGGCGGTGCATCACCTCGGCCAGCTCGTGGTAGGGCGTGAAGATGCCCGTGACGTTGGAGCACGAGGTGAACGCCCCGATCTTCACCTTGCGGTGTCGGTATTGGCGCAGCAGGTCTTCGAGGTGGTTCAGATCCACGTCGCCTTGCGGCGTGGGCCGGACGACCTCGAGGTCGGCGATGGTCTCCAGCCAGGAGATCTGGTTGGAGTGGTGCTCCATGTGGGTGACGAAGACGATGGGGCGGTCGGCTTCGGGCAGGCGGATCATGTCGCGATAGCGTTCGTGCACGCGCAGGCCGAGGATGCGCTGGAACTTGTTGATCACGCTCGTCATGCCGGCGCCGCGGGCCAGGATGACGTCGCCCTCGTTGCCACCCACGTGTCGCTTGATGAGGTCGAGCGCTTCGTGGTAGGCATGCGTCATGGCCGAGCCGGTGGTGCTGGTCTCGGTATGGGTGTTGCCCACGAACGGCATGATCTCTTCCTGCAGGCGCTTTTCGATGGGCCCATAGAGCCGGCCCGAGGCCGTCCAGTCGGCATAGACGAGCGGCTTTTTGCCGTAAGGCGTGTCGAAGGTCTGGTCGATGCCGATGATGTGTTTGCGGAAGCGGGCGAACCACTGTTCGAGTGCAGCGGGCGCCTTTTGCCGAAAGGCGGATGATGGTTGCATGGTCAGGGCTGTTTGTGGTCTGTTGCGTGCCAAGATAGGAGGTTTCGTCCTGTCGGGCAGCCCACAGGTGCGTGCACTGTGTCACAGGGCTGACCAGGCGGCTGCAGGGTGAACTTTGTCATCGTGTCGGGTATTTGAAACTGATAGATTGCCGCCTTGTACGGGCAAAATGCTATTTTCGAGTTGACAAACGCTTCACAGCGACCAAGTACAAACCGTTGCCGATGAGCAAAATGAAGGAAATCCGCGACGAAGTCACCATCAAATTTGCGGGTGACTCGGGCGATGGGATGCAATTGACCGGAACGTTGTTTACCGACAATACGGCCCTGACGGGATCGGACCTGGCTACCTTTCCCGACTTCCCCGCCGAGATCCGCGCGCCGGCCGGCACGCTGCCGGGCGTGTCGGGCTTTCAGATTCACTTTGGCAGCAAAAAGATCTTCACGCCGGGCGACGAGTACGACGTGCTGGTGGCCATGAACGCCGCCGCCCTCAAGACCAACCTGCCGCGCGTGCGCAAGGGCGGCACCATCATCGCCAACACCGACGGCTTCGACGCCAAGAACCTGCGGCTGGCCAAATACGAGACCAATCCTCTGGAAGACGGCAGCCTCAAAGACTACGAGGTCTATACCATCCCCATTACGAAGCTGACGCGCGATGCCCTGGCCGACAGTCCGCTGGGCACCAAGGAGAAAGACCGCAGCAAGAACATGTTCGTGCTGGGCTTCCTGCTGTGGCGCTACAGCCGCGATCTGAAGAGCGTGGAGCGCTTCCTCGAGTCGAAGTTTGCCAACAAGCCGGAGGTGCTCGAGGCCAACCTCAGGGTGCTGCGTGCCGGCTACCACTTCGGCGAGACTACCGAGACGTTCACCACGACCTACCAGGTGAAGCCCGCGCCCCTACCACCGGGCACCTATCGCAGCATCATGGGCAACCAGGCGCTGGTGCTGGGCCTGGTGGCTGCCGCCAAAAAGTCGGGGCTGGAGCTGTTCTACGGCTCGTATCCCATCACGCCGGCCAGCGACATCCTGCACCAGCTGGCCAGCTACCGGCATCTGGGCGTCAAGACGTTCCAGGCCGAAGACGAGATCGCGGCCATCTGTGCAGCTATCGGCGCGGCCTATGGCGGAGCGCTGGCCGTGACGGGCACCTCGGGCCCTGGCATCGCCCTCAAGTCGGAGGCCATGGGTCTGGCTGCCATCCTCGAGCTGCCGCTCGTCATCTGCGACATCCAGCGGGGCGGCCCCTCGACGGGCCTGCCCACCAAGACCGAGCAGGCCGACCTGCTGCAGGTGCTCTACGGCCGCAACGGCGAGTGCCCCATGCCCGTGCTGGCGGCGCGCTCGCCGGCCGACGCCTTCGAGGCGGCTTTCGAGGCCTGCCGCATCGCCCTGCAGCACATGACGCCCGTGGTGCTGCTCAGCGACGGCTACATCGCCAACGGCGCCGAGCCGTGGCGCTTCCCCAGGGCGGCCGACCTGCCTGCCATCGAGGTGCATTTTGCGGAAGCAAAAGCCGAAGAAAACGGGCAGCCCTTCCTGCCCTACACGCGCGACGAGCGGCTGGTGCGGCCCTGGGCACTGCCCGGCACCAAAGGACTGGCCCACCGCATCGGCGGCCTCGAGAAGGAGCACCTCACAGGCAACGTGTCGTACGATCCCGACAACCACGACCTCATGGTGCGCCTGCGCGAGGAGAAAGTGGACAAGATCGCCGACGACATTCCGCCCCAACAGATCGAGGCCGGTCACGAGGAGGGCGACCTGCTGCTGCTGGGCTGGGGCTCGACCTACGGCGTCATCGAGTCGGTGACGCGCCAGTTGCTCGACGAGGGGCACAAGGTGGCACACGCCCACCTGCGCTACATCCGACCCTTCCCGCATAACCTGGGCGAGCTGCTGAAGCGCTACCGCAAGGTGGTGGTGCCCGAAATCAACCGCGGACAGCTGGCACGCGTGCTGCGCGCCGAGTTTCTGCTGCCGGTGGTGCAGTTCAACCGCGTGCGGGGCGTGCCCATCTCGCACAAGGAGCTGTACGCTTTCGCAAAACAGCAACTCGCCGAGATGGCTGATGTGGAGGTGTGATTGTTTTTTGAGGAT
>CAYNYN010000367.1:0-3641 GCA_964401445.1 uncultured Saprospiraceae bacterium
CCTCAAATCCTCATCAGGAGAATTCACCGGCGCCATAAACAACATGCACGTAATTTTGCACCGATGAAAGAAGACACACACCCCACGCCACATACCGAGACGGGATTGATGTTCATCCCCGACGATCTGTTGCACCAGCTCGAATACGACAAGGTGCTCGAGCTGGTGGCCCAATCCTGCCAGGGCGAGGTCGGGGCGGCCCGGGCGCGCATCCCCACGTTCGACACGCGCCGCGGCGCCATCCTGGCGCGGCTGCAGGAGGTGCACGAGATGAAAACGGCCCTCGAGAAGGGCGAAGTCTTTCCGCTGGGCCACTACGACGACCTGAGCGAGGACCTGCGGCAACTGGCCATCGAGGAGTTCGTGCTGCCCGAGGAGGCGCTCATGCGCATCTGGCGCGTGCTGCGCACCATGCGCGACCTGGTGTGGTTCTTCAATGCCGTGCGCAAGGAGCACTACCCGCGGCTGGCGGCCCTCATGGCCGACCTGCCCTGGGACGACAGCCTCATCGAGGCCATCGGCCAGGTGCTCGACGAAGAGGGCCACATCCGGCCCGACGCCTCACCCGAGCTGGCGCGCATCCATCGCGCCATCATCGCCAAGACCAATGAGCTGGACCGCCAGTTCCGCATCGTGGTGCAGCAGCTGCGGCAAAAGGGGTGGCTCACCGACAACGTCGAGAGCATCCGCAACGGGCGCCGCGTGCTGAGCGTGCCCGCCGAGCACAAGCGCAAGATCCGGGGCATCATCCACGACGAGTCGACCACGGGCAAGACGGCCTACATCGAGCCCGAGGCCGTCATCGAGATCAACAACGACATCTTCGACCTGCAGATCGAGGAACGCCGCGAAAAGTGGCGGCTGCTGCGCGACCTGTGCCGCCTGCTGCGCCCCCACACCGCCCTGCTCGGCCAGTACCTCGAGTGCATCGTGCGCTACGACATCATTTTGGCGAAAGCCCGCGTGGCCATCAAGATGAATGCCTACATGCCGCGCGTGGTGCGCCAGCCCCGTCTGGGCATCCAGTTCGGCCGTCATCCCCTGCTCTACCTGAAGAACAAGGAACAGGGCAGAGAGACCGTGCCCTTCGACCTGACGCTGCACGGCCCCAACCGCATCCTCGTGCTCAGCGGCCCCAATGCCGGCGGCAAGTCGGTGCTGATGAAAGCCGTGGGCCTGCTGCAGCTCATGGTGCAGGGCGGCATGCTCATCCCCGCCGACGAGGTGTCGGAAGTGGGCATCTTCACCAAGGTATTTGCCGACATCGGCGACCAGCAGTCGCTCGAAGACGACCTGAGCACCTACTCGTCCCGCCTCAAGAACATGCGCGCGTTCCTGGAACATGCCGACGAGCAGACACTCGTGCTCATCGACGAGTTCGGCTCGGGCACCGACCCGAAGATGGGCGGCGCCATCGCCGAAGCCATCCTCAAAGAGCTGAACGAGCGGGGCGTCTACGGCGTCATCACCACGCACTACTCCAACCTCAAGATCTTTGCCTTCAAGACGCGCGGCCTGGTCAACGGCGCCATGACCTTCGACAAGGATACGCTCTCGCCCACCTACCAGCTGCGCGTGGGGCGGCCCGGCAGCTCCTATGCCTTCGAGATCGCACAGAAAAGCGGGCTGCCGCCCAAAGTGATCGCTTACGCCAAAAAGCGCACCGGCAAGGCCGAGCAGGCCGTCGATCAACTCCTCGTCGACCTGCAGCGCGAAAAGCAGGAGGTGGAAGAACTCCACCAGCAGCTGCGGGAAAAGGAGAAAAAGCTGCAGCACCTCATCGAAAGCTACGACCGCCTGCACGGCGAACTCGAATACCGCCGCAAGAAGCTCAAGCTCGAAGCGCGCGAGCAGGCCCTGCAGGCCGTCGCCAAACAACAGCTCGAGCTGCAGCAGCTCATCCGCGAGATCAAGGAAGCCAAAAACCTGGAAAAGGCGCGCGAGCTGGCACGTGCCGCCCAGGCCCGGCGCCAGCACATAGCCGAAGAGGTCAAGGAGCTGCACGAGGAAGTCTTCCACGCGGCGCCCGTCAGCAAAAAACGCGACGACAGCCCGCTGCAGGAGGGCGACTTCGTGCGCATCCGCGGCGGCGAGCTGTCGGGGCAAATCGTCTCGCTCGACGACAAGAAGGCCATCGTGGCAGCCGGCCAGATCAAGCTCACCGTGCCGGTGCGCGAGCTGGAGCGCGCCCGCGAGCCCATGGAGCTGCAACGCGAGCGCAGCGTCAAGGTCGAGACGGCCACCTCGCCCCAGCGCTTCGACAGCAAGCTCGACATCCGGGGCATGCGCTACGACGAAGCGCTCGATGCCGTGCAGGAGTTCGTCGATCAGGCCCTCGTACACAATGCCCGCACCATCCAGATCCTGCACGGCAAGGGCACGGGCGTGCTGCGCAAGGCCGTCAAGATGAAACTCAGGGAATACCCCGCCGTAAAACACATCTGGCACCCCGAGCCGGAGCAGGGCGGCGACGGCATCACTTTTGCCGAGCTGGCTTGAGCACCCACAGCGCACGCCGGACGGGGCACCGCGACGAAGCCGGCACCTGCGGGCCCTGCGCGGGCGCCATTTGCCGAAAGGCAAAAACCACGTGACAGGAGCAAGCCGACCGGGTGCCCGAGCGGTCGGCCCCTCTCCCTGCCAGAATGGCACGGCTTTTTCAGTGGCTTACGAATAGTACAGAACCGCTATATTTGGCTCATGCCTTTCGGCAAATATGGCCTGGAAGCAGGTCGCCGATTCCCTGAACCGAAAACACTCCTCCATGAGCAAATCCTCGACGCTCCTGCCGGCGCTACTCCTGTGCCTCATCTCATGCCTTGCATGGACGGCCGCTGCCCAGGACACCACCGCCACCGCCCGCGACACCAGCGCCACCGACACCATCGTGGCCTTCGTGCCACAGGCCATACCCAGTCCGCACAACCTGGTCGCAAGACTCAATTTCTTCGACTTCGGCCGCCCCAACGGCGCCGAGCCCTCGGTGCCGATCAGCAACGGCCTCGAAGCCACCTACATCTACAACGCGAACGACTGGCTCAACGTGGGCGTGCCCCTCAAGATCGGCCTGGCCAACTTCCCGGGTACCAATACCGGACAAACGGTACTGATGCTCGACGGCATCGCGCAGGTGCAGTTCAACCGCTTCGAAGGCAATGTCATCCCCTACGTGTTCGCAGGGGGTGGTTTCGTCATCGAGCAGTTTCAGGATTTCCACCTCCAGGTGCCCGCAGGCCTGGGTGTCAACATCCGGGCAGGCAACAACTCGTTCATCAGCGTGCAGGCCGAATACCGGAAGGCGTTCGTGGCTGACCGCGACGGGCTGGCGCTCGGCTTTGGCTGGTGGTTCAAGCTGGGCACCTACGACAACCTCGATGAGTGGCCCCTCGACGACAGGGACGCCGACGGCATCGCCGACAGCCAGGACCTCTGCCCCGACGAGTTTGGCGAAGCGGCCACCGGCGGATGCCCCGACCTCGACGGCGACCTCGTGGCCGACAAGGACGACCTGTGTCCCGAAGAACCGGGCACCCGCCAAACGAACGGCTGCCCCGACACGGACAAGGACGGCATTGCCGACCACGACGATGCCTGCCCCGATGAAGCGGGCATCGCCGCCAACAACGGTTGCCCCGCCACCG
>CAYNYN010000368.1:0-3630 GCA_964401445.1 uncultured Saprospiraceae bacterium
GAGCATCGGGGAAGCCGCGTCTCATTGTCGATTCTTCGGTTCTCGAATACTCAAATCCTCCTGACGCGATATTCATCATCAATCACCAACGCTATAAAACGACTCCCCATGTCCCGACTCTTCTTTTGCCTGCTCTTGCTGCTGGGCACCACCGTCTGGCTCACGGCCCAGGAAGACGAAGAATTTCAACGCATGCTCGAAGCCTCGCGCAAGACCGAGGTGTGGGAACCCGTGCCGCCCGTCGTCACCCCCGGCGTGTGGACGCTGCCCCCTTCCGATGCCATCGTCCTGTTCGACGGCAGCGGCCTCGATCAGTGGGAAAGCGTCAATGGCGGGCCGGCAGCGTGGGAGGTGACCGAAGGGGTGCTGGTCGTCAGGCCCGGTGCCGGCGACATCCAGACGCGCATGGGCTTTGGCGACGTGCAGCTGCACATCGAGTGGAAAACGCCCGTGGACACGGCCGGCCTCGAGGGACAGGCGCGCGGCAACAGCGGCATCTTCCTCATGGGGCTGTACGAGGTGCAGGTGCTCGACTCGTACCGCAACCGCACCTACTCCAACGGCCAGGCCGGCGCCATCTACAAGCAGCACATCCCCCTGGTCAACGCCTGCCGGCCGCCCGGCGAGTGGCAGTCGTACGACATCGTCTTTACGGCTCCGCGCTTCGACGCCGAGGGCAAGGTGGTGCAGCCTGCCTGGTTCACCGTTTTCCACAACGGCGTGCTCATCCACAACCACGTCGAGGTGAAGGGCCCTACCGTCTGGATCGGCGAGCCGAAGTACGAGCCGCACCCCGACAAGCTGCCGCTGCGCCTGCAGGACCACGGCAACCGCGTGGCCTACCGCAACATCTGGATCCGGCCACTGGATGGCAACTGATGCTCAATCCTTGCGACGCATCCGCACGTACTTGATCGTCTTGCCCGCCTCGAGATGCATGTGTTCGTAGTAGGTCTTGAGCTCCAGCTCGGGCGTGGGCAGCGGCCTGGCATAGATATCGTCGTCGTGGTATTCGAGCGCGAAGTGGGGGTTGTCGGCCAGCACCTCGAGCGTAAACTCGTACAGCAGCGGCTCGTCGGTCTTGAGGTGCACCAGACCAGCCGGCGCCAGGATGCGGTGGTAGCGCTCGAGGAAACGCGCCGAGGTGAGCCGGCGGTTGGCCTTGCTCTTGCGCAGGAACGGATCGGGAAAGGTGATCCAGATCTCGGCCACCTCGCCCGGCGCGAAGAAGTGCTCGATCAGCTCGATGCGCGTGCGCAGGAAAGCAGCGTTGGTCAGCCCTTCCTGCAGGGCGATGCGCGCGCCCTTCCAGATGCGCGCGCCCTTGATGTCCACGCCGATGAAGTTGCGATCGGGAAACTGCCGCGCCAGCCCCACCGTGTACTCGCCGCGCCCGCAGGCCAGCTCGAGCGTGATGGGGTGGTCGTTGCCAAAATGCTCGTGCCAGCGCCCCTTCATCTCCACGGGCTCCCCCTGTCGGAAGAGCTGCGGGTGCTTCATGTCGAAGTTCTCGTACACGTGCGGAAAGGTGCGCAGCTCGGCAAATTTCTCCAGTTTGTTGCGTCGGGCCATTCGTCTTCTTTTTGGCAGATCAGTACGCGTGTTTCATTTCGCAGAAAAAGTGGTGACATCGTGACGACGTGACATCGTGACGACGTGACGAGGTTACGAGGTTATGACGTGAGGAAGAGCTTGGTGCAAAATGTCGATGGACAATGGACGATAGACGATGGGCACACAAGATATATTTACATAACACTGAAAATCAACCTTAAACACTAAACTTTAAACTTTAAACTCAAACCCTCAACCATCGGTTCCCCGAATCCTCATTCGCCGGCGCGATAACTCCCCAAAAACTCCTCCACCGCCTGCTGGTAGCGGTCGAAGAACCACAGGTGGTGGTGCCCACCTTCGGGCACGGGCACAAAGGTCGCCTCTTTTTTGGCGGAAGCCAGCTTCTGGCCATGGTCAAAAGGCACCAGCTCGTCGGCGGTGCCGTGCAGGATGAGCGTGGGTGCCTGCACCCGTGGCAGGCGCGCCTCGTTGTCGAACCGGAAACGGAAGCGGAACAGTGCGGGCGGCAGCTTCCACCACGAGCGGAACAGCTCGGGCATGCTGCGGAAGGGCGCCTCGAGCACCAGCTTGCCCACCGGCCGCTCCGCCGCCACGCAGGTGGCGAAAGCGGTGCCCATCGAGCGGCCGAAGACCACGATGCGTTCGGGTGCGTAGCGGGCAGCAGCCCAGTCGTACATGGCCAGGGCATCGTCGAGCAGGTCGGCCTCGCGCGCATGGCCGTGCAGCCTGTCGCTGCTGAGGCCATAGCCCCGATAGTCGAACAGCGCCAGGTCGTAGCCCAGCTGCCGGAAGCGCCAGTGCAGGTGGCCCCATCGGCCCACGTGCCCCTTGTTGCCGTGGAAGTAGAGCACCAGGCCGCGGCTTTGGGGTGCGCGGAACCACAGGCCGTGCAGGCGCACGCCGCCGGGGCGCTCGAGCCACACCTGCTCGAAGGGGGCCACGAAGGAGAAGTCATGGCCTTCCGGCAAACGCGACGCCCGAAAGATGAAGCGCGACTGCAACGCACCCGTAAAAATGTTGGCCAGCAGCCACACGAGCGCCACCGCCACCAAGGCTGTGAGTATCTTTGCCGCCATAGGTCCTGGTAAAGGACTGCAAAGAAAAGAACTATTGCCCATTGCCCTGCGGGGCGCAACCGACCCGACCCATGAAACGCATCGCGCTGATTTGCCTGACCCTCGCCATGGCCCTGCCGCTCCTCCACGCACAGGAAGTGCACTACGGCTTCCGCGCCGGCCTCAACTTCTCACAGCTCGACGGGCCCGTGGAAACCGACAGCGACGGCAACGCACTCGAGCAGTGGGACCTCAGCAGCGGCTTCAACGTGGGGGCGCTCTTCACCTTCCGCTTCGTGGACCGCTTCGGCGCGCGCACCGGCCTGAGCTTCGAACAGAAGGGCAGCCGCTACAAGTATCAGGGCCCCCACTACCGCCTCTTCACCACCGACAAGGGCAAGCAGGTCATCGCCCACGGCGACGGCAAGTACAGCCTGGTCATCACCACCTCGTGGCTGAGCGTGCCGGTGCAGGGCTATGCGCGCCCCTTCGACTGGCTCGAGCTGTCGGCAGGGGCCTACGCCAGCGTGCTGGTGGGCGCCACCGCCACGGGTGAATGGCAGTTCAAGGGCAGCACGACGGCCGGCAGCCCCGTCGACCTGGTCACGCCGCTCGAGTACAACTACCTGCGCGACGAGACCGGTGGCGGCGACTTCTCGGAAACGACCACCATCGAGCTGAACGGCGAGCCCACCACCCTGCCCCGCGCCCTGGGTGCCTACTACGACCTGCCGCGCGGCGACAAGCCCTGGTTCAACCGCCTCGACTACGGCCTGCAGGGCGGCCTGTCTTTCTTCCTCAATCAGGGGCTCTTCATCGGCATTCAGTACCAGTACGGCCTGGCCGACCTGACCAACAACGCGTACGACTTTGCGCGGCAGAAGCTCGACAACGGGCAACGCATCCCCCGCACCGACACCGACCGCAACGTCTCGTGGCAGGCCTCGGTAGGGTTTTCGTTCTGATTGCTTGTCTGCAAAAAGTCGATGGACGATGG
>CAYNYN010000369.1:0-1848 GCA_964401445.1 uncultured Saprospiraceae bacterium
GCGTTGCGTACCATTGCGTCTCGCGACCCCGACAAGGGGGGACAGGCTGTTGCGTGAGGCGCCAGCGAACCGATTTTGCCGGTTTCACCGATTTATCCGATTTCACCAATGCTCGGTGCCCCTCTGTGGGAGCTCAGTGAAACTCTGTGAAAATGATAAGGTAAGAAAACCGTCCCTCGACCATTGACCATCGTCCATCGTCCGTTGTCCATCGAAACGACCATACCGACTCGACCATGATCGCAGTAATCGACTACAACGCAGGCAACATTCGTTCGGTGATGTACGCGCTGGAGCGTCTCGGCGCAGAGGCGGTGCTGACGTCCGATCCGGCACAGATCCGCGCGGCAGAGAAAGTCATTTTCCCCGGCGTGGGCCAGGCATCCACCACGATGGCGTGGCTGCAGCGCCATGGGCTCGACGCGCTCATCCGCAGCCTGACGCAGCCGGTGCTGGGCATCTGCCTGGGCATGCAGTTGCTCTGCGCCCACTCGGAAGAGGGCGACACGCCCTGCCTGGGCGTCGTGCCGGCGAGGGTGAGGCGCTTCGTGCCGGCCCGCGGCGAGAAGGTGCCGCACATGGGCTGGAACACCTTACGGCAGGTGCAGGGGCCGCTTTTCGAGGCTGCCGACGAGGGGGCATGGATGTATTTCGTGCACAGCTACTACGTGGAAACAGGGCCATGGACCATTGCCGAGACCGACTACGTGCTGCCCTTCAGCGCAGCCATACGGCACGACAATTTTTTCGCTACCCAGTTCCATCCGGAAAAGTCGGGTGAGGCGGGCATGAACGTGCTCCGGCGTTTTCTGGCGCTTTAGGGGGGGTGCACAAAAAAACAGGACCGGCGCATGGCACCGACCCTGAGCTGTGTGTTCCGTTCCAACGAAAGTGATCAGTCTGCTTTCAGCAGGTTGTTTTCCACGAAGTTCACGCCGTTCTTGTTGAGGATGTACCCCTTCACGACGCGGCGACGCTTGACATCGACCGTGTCGAACAGGTCGAGGCGTTTCTTGATCTGCGTCGAGATGTTGGAGCTCTTGAGGCCCACGCCCAGTGCTTCGGTGATGGCCTCGAAAGTGCCCACCGTGGCCGGACGGCGGTTGTAGGTCTTCAGGATGTAGTAGGCCACCACCAGAATCTTGTTGAGCTGGTTGCGCGCGTCGAGCACCTTTTCCTTGATGATGGGGTAGTATTCCGAGTTCTTGATGGCAGCGGCCACCTGTTCGGGATCGATCAGTTCGGCTTCCTGGGCCGAGGCCTCTGCTTCTTTCATGGCCGACGAAGCCTTGGCCTTGCTCGACTTGCGCTTCCGCGGCTTGGTCTTCGGCGTGACCACGGCGACCTGCTCGCCGTTTTCTTCCGTTATTGCTACCTCGGCGCCTTCGGGGGCTTTTACCTCCACCTCGGCTTCTGTCACCTTGCGGGGGCGTCCTCTTCTGCGGGTAGTTTTTTTCTCGACCGCGGGGCTGGCCGGGGCCGACACGGCAGGCTGTTCGGCCTGCTTCATGATTTTGTCAGCATAGGTTTCCACGAACTCCTTGCTGGGACCTTCCACTTCTATCTCGAAGTTTTCGGTCTTCACTTTGATTCTATACACTTCACCCATTGTTGTTGATTTTTTGAAAAATCAGGATAGTCCTTGTCTCAGCAAAATTACAATTAAAAGTATAAAAAGAATGCTTTTGTTGTATGCTGTGGATGTTTTTTCTTATTGGTGAAAAATTTTGCTTTTCAACGAATTGGTTATCAGTGCATGAATGGAAAAGGGGTGAAACGTTTTGGAAAAATGAAGTTCTTGGATGGTTGCACGTCCGGCTTGTATTATAGCGCCAAAGAAGGGCAGCG
>CAYNYN010000369.1:1948-3611 GCA_964401445.1 uncultured Saprospiraceae bacterium
GGGCCTTGTCTGGCGGCCTCTGTGTGAATTCTGAAAAAATCCGGAAAAAATATTCGGTTGCGAGTGGGGGCCACACATCATTTGGCGTGCATGGCTTAATTTGGCTGCCGGCATTTTGCGAAACCAACTTTTCTCGAAACGAAAAACTGCACTCATGAGTTCTTCCTCTGCCACTCCGGCCCGCGACATGGGGCTTTTCTGGGGCTGTTTCGTTGCGCTCATTGCGACGGCTTTCGGTTTTATACTTCGCTCGCTGCTCCTGCCCGTATGGGGTGAGGAGTTCAACTTGTCCAACACGCAGTTGGGCGAGATTGCCGGTGTGGGCTTGTGGCCCTTTGCCATCAGCATCGTGCTGTTCAGCCTCTTCATCGACAAATGGGGCTACCGCAATGCCATGATCTTTGCCTGGGTCTGCCAGGTGGCCTCGGCCATCATTACCATCTTCGCCGACGGCTACTGGATGCTGTGGATCGGCACCTTCGTGCTGGCTCTGGGCAATGGCGCCGTCGAGGCCTTCATCAATCCGGTCATCGCCACCATGTTTTCCAAAGAGAAAACCAAGTGGCTGAACATCCTTCATGCCGGCTGGCCTGGTGGTCTGGTGGTTGGCGGGGTGCTGGCCCTGCTGATGGGCGCCGACACGAGCTGGCAGCTGAAGATCGGCCTCATCCTCATCCCCGTGGTGATCTATGGCATCATGCTGTGGCGGCGCGAGTTTCCGGTCAACGAGCGCGTGGCTGCCGGCGTCACCTATCGCGAAATGATCGAAGAGGTGGGCATGGGCGGCACGCTTATCATCGGCGGTCTGATCGCCTTCCAGCTCGGTACCGTCTTCGGCTGGCCCACCTGGCTGAACGTGGCGCTCACCGTGGCCATGGTGGCAGCAGTGGGGTGGTACACTCGCTCGTTTGGCCGCCCGCTCTACATCTTTTTGCTGTTGGTGATGATCCTGGTGGCGACCACCGAGCTGGGCACCGACAGCTGGATCACCGACCTGATGACGCCCGAGATGGAAAAGCTGGGCATGCAGGCCGGATGGGTGCTCGTCTACACCTCTTTCATCATGATGATCCTGCGCTTTTATGCGGGCAGCATCGTGCACCGGCTCAATCCGCTCGGCTTGTTGTCGCTCGCCTCGGCCATAGCCGCCGTGGGGCTGTATCTGCTGTCGGAGAGCGTCGGCGTGATGATTCTGGTAGCCGCCACGGTGTATGGTCTGGGCAAGGCCTTCTTCTGGCCCACCATGCTGGGGCTGGCAGCCGAGCAGTTCCCCAAGGGGGGCGCCCTGACGCTCAACGTGATGGGTGGCACAGGCATGATCGGCGTGGGAATCGTGGGGGCCGTCATCCTGGGCTTCGTGCAGGACAAGGCCATCGAGAAAGAGCTGATCCAGTACGACCAGCAGTATCAGACCGCCCTGCACGAGAAATGCCTTACGGAAGAGAAGAAGAGCATCCTGGGCAACTACCGGGCCCTCGATCTGGCCTGCCTCGAACAGGCCACCGAGGCCGAAAAGGAGGCCATCACCAAGGTGCAGGACGACGCCAAGAAAACGGCCCTGCGCACCGTGGCCATCTTCCCCCTCATCATGCTGGCGTGCTTCCTGGGCCTGTGGCTGTGGTTCCGCTCGCGCGGCGGATACCAACCCGTCGTGCTCGCAAAA
>CAYNYN010000370.1:0-3600 GCA_964401445.1 uncultured Saprospiraceae bacterium
CGATTCAACCGATTTTACCTGAAAAGAAAGCATTGCGCGCGGAAAACCCACGACCATGCCCGCATCCCACAAAGTCTTCGGCATACGACACCACGGTCCCGGCTCGGCGCGTGCCGTGCGGGCCGCGCTGGAGGCGTGGCAGCCCGACGTGGTGCTCATCGAGGCGCCTGCCGACGCCGAGGCCCTGGTCGGATGGGTGGGGCATGAGGCGCTGCGGCCGCCGGTGGCCATGCTGGTGTACAACCCCAAAGATTTTGCGCAAGCGAGCTTCTTCCCCATGGCACACTTCTCGCCCGAGTGGCAGGCCATGCAGTACGCGCATCGGCAGGGGGTGCCCGTCCGGTTCATGGATTTGCCCATGAGCATCACTTTCGCCTTGCGGCAAAAGGAGCAGCAGGCGGCGCTGCCTTTCGGCAAACACGACCCGCAGGGCGAAGCGATCCGCCGGGATCCCATCGGATACGTGGCGCGCATGGCCGGCTATGCCGATGGCGAGCGCTGGTGGGAGGCCACGTTCGAAAGCCGGCAGTATGGCGAGGAGACCTTTGCCCACATCACCGAGCTGATGCGGGCGCTGCGTACCCAGACCGAAGCCCACGAGACGGAACACACTCTGCTGCGCGAGGCCTGGATGCGGCGCACCCTGCGCCAGGTGCGGAAAGAAGGGTTTGCGCGCATCGCCGTGGTGTGTGGTGCATGGCACGCCCCGGTGCTCGACGTGCTGGACGATTTCCCTGCGAAAAAGGACAACGCCCTGCTCAAGGGCCTCAAGAAGGTGAAGACGGCGGCCACCTGGACGCCCTGGACGTGGCAGCGCCTGGCCACCCGGAGCGGCTACGGCGCCGGCATCGTGTCGCCGGCGTGGTACGACCTGCTCTTCCGCCGGCGGGGCGATGCGCCCGTGCGCTGGATGGTGCGCGTGGCGCGCCTGATGCGCGACAAGGGCTGGGACGCCTCGGCCGCCCATGCCCTCGAGGCCGTGCGCCTGGCCGAGACGCTGGCCGCCATGCGCGGGCTGGCCCTGCCTGGCATCGAGGAGCTGAAAGAGGCGGCCCTCTCGGTCATGGGCGAGGGGCGCCCCGTGCGCCTGCAGCTCATCGAGGAGCAGCTCGTCATCGGCCACAAGACGGGCCGCATCCCTGCCGACCTGCCCCAGCCGCCGCTCATGGCCGACCTGCTCAAAAGCATCAAGACGGCGCGCCTGACGCGCTACTGGGGCGAGTCGGAGGGGCACACCCTCACGCTCGACCTGCGCAAGCCGGCCAACCTGGCTGCCAGCAAGCTGCTGCATCGGCTGGCCATACTGGGCATCCAGTGGGGCTCGCCCCGCGCCGGCAGGGAGACGCGCAAGGGCGGCTTCAGCGAGACGTGGCGCATGCAGTGGAAGCCCGAGCTGACGCTGCAGGTCATCGAGGCGTCGGTGTGGGGGGCCACCGTAGAGGAGGCAGCGCGGGCAGCGTTGCTGCAGCGTGCCGGCGAAGCGACCGCCCTGCCCGAGCTGACGCCGCTGGTGGAGCAGGCCCTGTTGGCCGACCTGACCGACGTGTGGGAAGGGCTGGTGCGGCGCCTGCGCGAGATGGCGGCGCTGACCGAAGACGTGTTTCACTTCCTCGAGAGCTTGCCGGCACTGGTGTCCATCGTGCGCTATGGCAACACGCGCCGTACCGACCGCGAGGCCGTGCTGGCCGTGCTCGACGAAGTGGTGCCGCGCCTGTGCATCGGCCTGCCGCATGCCTGCGTCCACCTCGTCGAGGAAGAAGCGCGCAAGGTGTTCGGCTGGCTGCTCGAAGCGCACCGCGCCGTCTTCCTGCTGTCCGACGACCACCACCACGAGGCCTGGCTCGAGGCGCTGACCACCCTCACCACGCTGGAAGGGGTGGCGCCTTTCCTGCGCGGCGCCGCCCAGCGCCTGCTGTTCGACCGCCGGCGCGTGTCGTTGACCGATACGGCCCGACGCATGGCCTGGGCGCTGTCGCCCGCCTGGGAGCCGGCCGTGGCGGGCCAGTGGCTCGAAGGCTTTCTGCACGGGCCCGGCCTGGTGCTCATCCACTTCCCCGCCTTGTGGCGCCTGCTCGACGACTGGGTGGCCGCACTCGACGAGGAAGCCTTGCGCGACCTGCTGCCCGTGTTGCGGCGCACCTTCGCCCATTTCACCCCGGCCGAACGTCGCCAGATGATGGAACGCGTGCGCCGACCCAAAGAAGCCGTACCCCCGACCCCCGACGACGCGCTGGATGCCACGCGCGCCCAGGCCCTCGACGACCTCCTTTCCTGGCTGCTCGGTTAGGCCGGCCACGAAGCCCCGCTTTTTCCGAACTTTGCAAGCCGATGGTGAGGAGAAGGAGAGACGGAGTGAGGAGTGACAGAGAGAGGAGGGAGGAGTGAGGAGAGAAGAGTGACCACAGAATCAGGTGGAATCGGTTGAATGAGAGTAATCTGGCCAATCGGTTCTTCAGTTCCTCGATCCCTCTTTGAAAAAACTCTCAACGCTACACGCTCAACGCTCAACCATTGAGACGGAGAGACGGAGTGACAGAGAGACAGAGAGGAGTGAGGAGTGAGGAGTGAAGAAGCGTGGCGTGCCGTTGCGCCGTTGCGTGAGGCCAACGCTCAACCCTCAACCATTTTTTCAGGGGACCCAACATTCAGATCGTACCTCGCTGAACCCGTATGAAGTACACCTACTTTGCATCCGATTTCCACCTTGGCGCCGACGGGCTGCACGACAGCCGCGAGCGCGAGCGCCGCATCCTGCGCTGGCTCGACCACATTGCGCCGCAGGCCGAGGCGCTGTACCTGCTGGGCGACGTGTTCGACTACTGGTTCGAGTATGCCGAGGTGATCCCCAAGCGGTTCGTGCGGCTGCTGGGCAAGCTGGCCGAGCTGCGCGACGGCGGGCTGCCCATCTATTTTTTCACGGGCAACCACGACATGTGGGTGTTCCGCTACTTCGAAGACGAGCTGGGCATCCCCACCTATCGGCACCCCATCCGTCGGGAGATCGGCGGCAAGCGCTTCCTCCTGGGCCATGGCGACGGGCTGGGGCCGGGCGATTACGGCTACAAGTTCATCAAGCGCGTGTTTGCCAACCCCGCCTGTCAGTGGCTCTTCGCGCGTCTGCATCCCAACTTCGGGCTGTGGCTCATGCGCTTTTTCTCGGGCTCGAGCCGCCAGGCCAACCCTTCCGAGCTCGACTTCCTCGGGCCCGAGCGCGAGTGGCTCATCCAGTATTGCCACCGCAAGCTGCAGACCGAGCACTACGACTTTTTCGTGTTCGGCCATCGCCATCTGCCCATCGACTATCTGCTCGACAACGGCACCAGCCGCTACATCAACACCGGCGACTGGCTGCACCACTATTCCTGGGCCGTCTTCGACGGGCAGGACGTGGAGGTGCGTTTCTGGGAACGCGAGGGCGGCAAGGTGCACGGCAAGGCGGCACCCCGCCTGATCATCTGATATGGCCCCCGCGTTTCATTGCCGGGCAATCGTCCCTTGTTGGGGTTCCCCTTTCCACAGACGATGGACGATAGACGATGGACAATAGTGCCCACTGCCTGTCCCGACTTGTCAGGGTTGTCACGTCGTCACGTCGTCACG
>CAYNYN010000371.1:0-3587 GCA_964401445.1 uncultured Saprospiraceae bacterium
GCTCTTGCCAAGTGCCGCCTTCGCCCTACCTTCGCGGCAGGGCGGCTGGCAGGGCCGTCGTTTTGCGAAAGCTAACTGATTTGTCGAAACATGAAATACTGGGCAACGCTTCTGATCGGGACGGGGATGCTGTGGTGGCTGGGCTCGTGCAGCCCCGATGATGCGGGCAAGCTGTTCGAGCTGATGCCGGCCACGCGCACGGGCATCGACTTCGAGAATCGGCTGGAGTACGACCGCAAGTTCAACATCTACACCTACCGCAACTTCTACAACGGGGGCGGGGTGGCGCTGGGCGACGTCAACAACGACGGCCTGATCGACATCTACTTCACGGCCAACATGCACCCCAACCGCCTGTACCTCAACCGGGGCGACTGGCGCTTCGAGGACGTGACCGAGCAAGCCGGCGTGGGCGGCAGGCGCGCCTGGAGCACGGGCGTGAGCATGGCCGACGTCAACGGCGACGGCTGGCTCGACATCTACGTCTGCAACTCGGGCGACGTGGAGGGCGACGACAAGGAGAACGAGCTGTTCATCAACAACGGCGATGGCACCTTCAGCGAGCAGGCCCACCAGTGGGGCATTGCCGACCGGGGCTTCAGCACCCACGCCGCCTTCTTCGACTACGACAAGGACGGCGACCTGGACATGTACCTGCTCAACAACTCGTACCGCGCCATCGGCTCGTTCAACCTGCGCCAGAACGAGCGCCCCATCCGCGACTCGGTGGGCGGCGACAAGCTCTACCGCAACGAGGGCGACCACTTCGTCGACGTCAGCGAGCAGGCCGGCATTTACGGAAGTATCATCGGCTTCGGCCTGGGCGTGACGGTAGGCGACATCGACCGCGACGGCTGGCAGGACATCTACGTGTCCAACGACTTCTTCGAGCGCGACTACATCTACATGAACAACGGCGACGGCACCTTCCGCGAGGTGCTGCCCCGACAGATGCGCTCCATCAGCGGGGCCAGCATGGGCGCCGACATGGCCGACATCAACCACGACGGCTATCCCGAGATCTTCGTCACCGAGATGCTGCCCGAGCCCGACGCCCGCCTCAAGACCAAGACCACCTTCGAAAACTGGGACAAGTACCAGCTCAACCTGCGCTACGACTACTACCACCAGTTTACGCGCAACATGCTGCAGCTCAACAACGGCGACGTGCCCGGGCGCGGCGTCACCTTCAGCGAGATCGGGCGGCTGGCGGGCGTCGAGGCCACCGACTGGAGCTGGGGCGCCCTCATCGTCGATCTGGACGACGACGGCCATCGCGACATCTTCGTGGCCAACGGCATCTATCAGGACCTCACCGACCAGGACTTCCTCAACTTCATCGCCAACGAGCAGACGGCCAAAATGATCATCCGCCAGGAAGGGGTGGACTACAAGACGCTCATCGACGCCATCCCGTCGGAGCGCATCCCCAACTACGCCTTCGCCGGCGACGGCAGCTACCACTTCACCAACCGCGCGGCCGAGTGGGGGCTCGACCAGCCCAGCCACTCCAACGGCTCGGCCTATGGCGACCTGGACAACGACGGCGACCTCGACCTGGTGGTCAACAACGTCAACATGCCGGCCTTCGTCTATCGCAACCACGCCGACCGGCGGCCCGACCACCACTTCCTCACCGTCGATCTGAAGGGGCGCGCCCCCAATACCGGCGCCATCGGCGCCCACGTCACCCTCATCGCCGGCGGCCGCCAGTGGCACCTCGAAAAGATGCCCATGCGCGGCTTCCAGTCGAGCATGGACCCGCGCCTGCACTTCGGCCTGGGCAGCGTGCGCCGCATCGACACGCTCTGGGTGCAGTGGCCCTACGACAGCCTGCTCACGCTGCTGACCGACCTGCCCGTGGACACCTTCCTTTCCCTTTCGGAAAATTACGCCCGGCCGCCCGCCGCCTTCGGTCTGCCCCCCGAGGCCTTGCCTTTCGGCAAACGGAGCCGCGCGCCCTGGTTTGCCGACGAGGCCCCTGCCCGCGGCATCGGCTGGCGGCACCGCGAGAACACCTTCGTGGACTTCGACCGCGACCGCCTCGTCTATCACATGCGCTCGGCCGAGGGGCCGCGCACCTGCGTGGGCGACTTCGACGGCGACGGCCGCCAGGACTGGTACATCGGCGGCGCCAGCGGCCAGCCGGGGGCGCTGTTCGTGCAGGTGGCCGGCGGGCGCTTCGTGCAGGTGCCCCAGCCCGCCATCGCGGCCGACAGCGTGTCGGAAGACACCGACTGCGCCTGCTTCGATGCCGATGGCGACGGCGACCTCGACCTCTACGTCAGCTCGGGCGGCAACGAGTTCCCGTCGTCGTCTTCGGCCCTCATCGACCGGCTCTACCTCAACGACGGCAGCGGCCATTTTGCGAAAGCACAGCAGGTGCTGCCCTCGCCCCGCCGCTTTGCGAGCAGCAGCACCGTGCAGCCTGCCGACTACGACGGCGACGGCGACGTGGACCTGTTCGTGGGGGCGCGCCTGGTGCCCTTCCTCACGGGCGCGCCTGCCGACCAGTACCTGTTGCGCAACGACGGCACCGGCCGCTTCGAGGACGTGACCGATGCCGTGGCGCCCCAGCTGCGCCAGCTCGGCATGGTGACCGATGCGCGCTGGGCCGACTACGACGGCGACGGCGATGCCGACCTGATCGTGGTGGGCGAGTACATGCCCTTCACGGTGTTCCGCAACGAGGGCGGGCAGCGTTTGGCGAAAGCCGAAATCACGGTGACCGATGCCGGGGGGCGGCCCTGGAAGACCCAGGGCTGGTGGAGCCGCGTGCAGGCCGCCGACCTCGACGGCGACGGCGACCTCGACTTCGTGCTGGGCAACCACGGCCTCAACTCGCGCTTCCGCGCCAGCCAGGACAAGCCCGTGCGCCTCTACCTCAACGACTTCGACCAGAACGGCACGGCCGAGCAGATCATCACCACCTACAATGGCGACAAGGCCTACCCGATGGTGCTGCGCCACGACCTGGTGATGCAGATACCCGAGCTGAAGAAGAAGTACCTCAAGTACGAAGCCTACAAGGAGCAGACCATCGAGGACATCTTCCCGCCCGAGGTGCTGGCCCGCAGCGTGGTGCTCGAGGCCTTCGAGCTGCGCAGCGGCGTGATGCGCAACGAGGGCGAGGGGCGCTTCACCTTCCTGCCCCTGCCCGACGAAGCCCAGTTTGCGCCGCTGTACGGCCTGGCCGTGCACGACTTCAACGGCGACGGCCTGCCCGACCTGCTCACGGGTGGCAACCTGTTCCGCGTCAAGCCCGAGGTGGGCCGCTACGATGCCAGCTACGGCCTGCTGCTGCTGGGGCAGGGCGGGGCGGCCTTCCGGCCCGTGCGGCCCCTCGAGTCGGGCCTGCTCATCGAGGGCGAGGTGCGCGACATACGGGCGCTCGTGGTGGGCGGCCTGCCGCGCTGGCTCGTGGCCCGCAACGACGACCAGCCGCTGCTGCTGCGCTATCAGGGACCCCGCCGCCACCTCGAAGATTGAGCGGCGAAAAAAGGTGCTATTTTTGCACCGGCAGGAATGTGAGTGAGTGAGGAGAGAGGAGTGAGGAGTGAAAGGGGGCGTTTGCGAGCCTTGCAGAG